>CAMYQS010000066.1 GCA_947296835.1 uncultured Atopostipes sp. | reverse complement strand
ATACGGTCAAAAAGTTGTTGCGACAAACCCTTGTGGTGAGCAACCTCTAGCACCTTACTCAGTGTGTAACTTAGCTGCAGTAAACTTAGCTGAAATGGCTGACATTGATAATAACGCAGTAGATTACGAAAAGCTTACTGAAACAGTTAAAACTGGAGTACGTATGCAAGATAACGTAATCGATGCAACACCTTACTTCTTAGAGGAAAACGAAAAACAAGCACTTGGCGAGCGTCGTATCGGACTTGGTGTAATGGGTCTTGCTGACTTATTAATCTATACGAAAAACCGATATGGATCAGTTGAAGGAAACAAGATTGTTGACCAAGTATTTGAAACAATCGCTGTTGCAGCATACGAAGAGTCGATTGAATTAGCGAAAGAAAAAGGAAGCTTCCCATTCTTAATCGGTGAAACAGATGAAGAAACAATGACATTACGTGAAAACTTCATCAATACAGGCTACATGAAACGCATGCCTGAACATATTCGTGAAGGTGTGTTAGCACACGGAATCCGTAACTCTCACTTATTAACGGTTGCACCAACTGGAAGTACAGGTACAATGATGAACGTATCAACTGGATTAGAGCCTTACTTCGCATTCAAATACTACCGTAGTGGTCGTTTAGGTAAATTTATCGAAGTGAACGCAGATATCGTTCAAGAATATTTAGACCGTAACCCAGACGCGGATGAGAACAACTTACCAGATTTCTTTGCTACAGCAATGGACTTAAAACCAGAAGAACACGTTGATGTTCAAACAACTATTCAACGTTGGGTAGATAGCTCAATTTCAAAAACAGTTAACGCACCAGAAGGATACACTGTTTCTGAAGTAGCTAAGATCTACGAACGCCTATATAAAGGTGGCGCTAAAGGTGGTACAGTTTACGTGGATGGTTCACGTGACTCACAAGTTCTAACACTGAAAGCAGAAGAAAATGACTTTGAAAACATTGCTTTATTCGAAGTAGACGATGTTCGCGTCGTAGACGACAGTAGAGAATTACGTCAATTAGTTGATCAAGCAGAACAAGAACATATTTTACAAAAAGGTCACACAGATGGCGTTGTATACGGTTCAGATATTGGTGACACGTGCCCGATTTGTCGACAAGGAATTGTTGAAGAAATTGGTGGATGTAACACTTGTACAAACTGTAGCGCACAATTACGCTGTGGACTATAATTTAAAATAAAACACAAAACTCCAGATAACTTTCACGGTTATTTGGAGTTTTTTACTATAAGAGGTGGGAATTCTATGCAAATTTATACAAGAGTTGGCGACAAAGGTCAAACGAAGATTAATGGAAACTACACGGTCTATAAAGATTCAGCCCGGGTTGAAGCTTACGGTACCATCGATGAATTAAATAGTTTTGTTGGACTAGCAGCTAGTTCAAAAGAGGCTTGGCCTGAATTGACGGCAGAGCTCCAGCAAATTCAGCAGTTCTTATTCGATTGCGGGAATGACTTAGCAACATCAAATACAGACAAGTACCCATACCGAATGGATCTTGAGCCGACAAAATGGTTAGAGGGCATTATCGATGATTATGCCGCTGAACCGCAACCTTTGGAGTCATTCATTTTACCTGGAGGTACGCCCTTAGCGTCAAACCTACACGTCTGTCGTACAGTAACGCGTCGTGCGGAGCGTGCAGTGGTTTCATTCCACCAGTACTTAGAAAACAGTAAAGCGACGGAAACCTTTGATACAGGCCGTCAGGAAGCAGAAGCGAATCCACATGTTTTAATGTTTATTAATCGCTTATCGGACTACTTTTTTGCGATTGCGCGCGTAGCGAATCACCGTGCTGAGGTCGAAGATGTCTTATATGATCGCAGTGGCAAGGTTTTTCACCTAGATGTTAAAAAAGAAGATTACGGTGAGTTAGAGTAAGGTAGTGTGGCGAATGTTAATGACATGCATTTCTCTCAGCCCCTTGGTAAAATGGAGGCACAAGCAGAAAGAGGAGTGAACGAGATGTACGAATTACATGAGTTATTGTCTCAGCTGAAAAAGTATGAGTGGGTCAACTTAACGCACGAGGTAAATAAAGAGATTCCAATCTATCACACATTCAATCCGCTACAAGAAACTGAAATTTCGAATATTGATAAAGATGGTGTAGAATCCATAGAATATACAATCGGAAGTTCACATGGAACACATATCGATGCGCCGAGCCATTTTGCTAAAGGGAAAAGAAACCTGTCTGACATTTCACAAAAGGAACGTGTCTTACCTTTATACGTGATGGATATTACGGATAAAGTAAAGGAGACTCCGGGCTATGCGGTCACAGTTGACGATATTAAAGCCTTTGAAGCTGAATATGGCGAGTTACCAGAAGAGAGTCTTGTGGCCTTGTCTTCGGGGTGGTACAAGCGTTTTGATGACCCAGAGAAGTTTACGAATAAAGATGATAGCGGGGTAGAACACACACCCGGCTGGTCAATACCTGCTTTAGATTATTTAAGTAACACGCGCAATGTGACAGCGATTGGTCACGAAACGTTAAATACAGACAGTGGTGTAGAAGCCGCTAGAGCTGGATTCTTAGACGCACAAAACTATTGGCTACATGAAGATAAATTCCAAGTGGAGCTTTTAGCAAACTTAGATAAATTACCGGCAGTCGGTAGTATCATTGTTGTTGCTGTGCCACATATTAAAGAGTCTCCTGGATTCCCGGCAGAAGTTTATGCGATTATACCAAAAATAAAATAGAAGATTTCAGAATCGACGGGTCATTCACTTCACAATGATCCCGTTGGTTTTTTATGGAGAGGAAATAAGATGAAAATTAATCAACCAAGAATTCCAAAGCAATTAGAAGAAAAAGAGTTTACGGCTATTTTAGAAGATGAGTACATAGAGCTTCATTTAGCGGAGGTTAAGAATGCCGTGTTTACAGGAGAAGTTCTCCAAGATATGCAATTAGGGCAAACCGTTATAAAAAATAGTCAATTCGCAAATACTGATTTTAGTGGAATGGATTTAAGTGATGTGCGCTTTGAAAATTGTGATTTTTCCAATGCGGACTTATCAGGTGCTTCAATGATTCGCGTAGAGTTCAAAGACTGCAAGTTACTTGGTACAAATTTATCAGAGTCATACATAGGACATACTCGTTTCCAAACATCCATTTTAAATCTGGGTATTTTTGCGCAAACCAAATTAGAACATGTTTATTTTGACGAAGCCTTATTAGAAAATGCCGATTTCTTTGATTGTACCTTTAAAAAGGTGGCTTTTGATACGTGTAATCTAGACGGCATTAACTTTAGAGAAACATCATTAAAAGGTATCGATGTTAGCTCATCTAATTTTGAATCGATCATGGTTTCACTGGAGAATTTAAAAGGCTGTACGGTTTCGAGGCATCAGGCAGTCTATTTTGCAGGCTTGTTGGGACTAAAAGTGAGTGACTAATTTCGTAAAATGAAAGGTGGTACGGCCATGTATTTATTTGAATTTCCACAAAACTTAATGGGTTACTTGGCCTATGTTTATTTCACAAAGGGGTCGAATCGTCCTTATTATCACTATAAAGATGCATACGTTATCCATGTCGAAGGGCGTTGGGGAGCCATTTCTCTCAGTCGCTTCATTTTCGTGGATGATATATACTATCAATCTGAAATGGTGAAACACGAATACGGACACACCATGCAGTCGAAGCGATTGTTGATTTTGTATCTACCGATTATTGGTATTCCATCTTTAGTATGGAATCGTTTGTTCAAAAATTATCGCATTCGTAACCAGAAGAGTTATTATGCATTTTACACTGAATCTTGGGCGAATCGCTTAGGTGGCTTTGAAGAAAAAGTAAATCATTATAAAGACAAAGTGGATATCTAGAGGATGTCCGCTTTTTTCTTTACTCTTTTTAAAACAGAATATACACCAAGCAATATCCTTAGTCTTTCAACGATTAGTCTGTAAACTAGGGCCAAGACAGTTGAAAGGAGTGGACAAAGATGGAAATATTGGAGTTGTTTTCTATCATCGGAACCGTTTCGTTTTCAGTACAAGGTGGCCTGATTGCGATGCGGAATAAATATGACTTATTCGCGGTTTACTTGTTTGGAATGATTACTGCATTTGGTGGTGGCGCATTGCGGCACGTTATTTTAGGTGAGTCCGATTATGATTTGTGGAATCAACATCAGCTCTTTTGGGTTTCGATTATTTCGATTACCGTGACGCTCTTTTTCCCGAAGTTTTTTGAGGAAAGTGATCGGTGGTGGTCGAGTGTGTTGGACGCAGTCGGTGTGATTGCCTTTGCGATTCAAGGTTCTATTTCAGCCGTCAATATGGAACTGCCCGCTAGTGCTGTCGTCGTAGCAGGCCTCTTAACTGCAACAGGTGGTGGTGTATTCCGTGATATCTTATCGCAACGCAAACCAATCTTGCTCGGTGAGAATGTTTACACCCTTTGGATATTTTTAATTAGTTTGATTATCGGATTGCGCTGGGCCACAACCAACGTTCACTTCTTGATTCTCTATGTAGTCTTTACAGCACTCAGACTTCTATCTTATTTCTATAATTGGATTATCCCATATCGTCGCTATTAACTTTATAAAGTAGAAACACTAACCCCCCCCTGCCTGCATGTGCTTATTTATATGCAGGTATTTTCTTGCGCGCCTAATGTCACCTTCTGGGCACTTCATTTCACAAAACACTGTAGAATAGCGGTTTAATTGGGTCTAAACTTACAGTAAGGCATTGAACTTACTGAGATTTTATGTAGAATGAACAAGATCACAATTACGAGAGGGATGGAGTTTAGGCATGGAAATTATTGAGTTTTTTTCAGTTGTCGGCACAATTTCGTTTTCACTACAGGGTGGACTTATCGCGATGGAGAAAAAGTTTGATTTATTCGCCGTTTATTTATTCGGGATTATCAACGCTTTTGGTGGAGGCGCTCTTCGCTACATGCTATTAGGAGAATCTGGGAATGAATTATGGCGTCAGGATATTCCGTTTACTGTTTCACTTATTGCCATTACCGCCGTATTGGTTTTTCCGCATTTCTTCTTAAAAAAGAGGGCGTTTTGGACAGATGTACTTGATGCAGTTGGGATTATGTCTTTTGCAATCCAAGGTTCAATGATTGCGATTGGTATGGGGCGTCCGGTAGGGGCGGTTATTGTAGCTGCTTTATTAACGGCTACTGGTGGGGGAGTTTTCCGTGATCTGCTGGCAAACCGTCGTTCAATTTTATTGGATGAGAACGTGTATGGTTTATGGATTTTTCTAGTGGGGTTCATTTTAGGAAATGGCTGGGCAACGACAAATGTTGAAATTATTGTCATTTTCTTTGTATTTACAGCATTACGTATTTTATCGTACAAGCGAAACTGGAAAGTACCATATCGTGCATATTAAGCCACTTTTGATGAAATGGGATGAAATCGAGATATTTAGTTGACAGAGAAGAATGGACGTGTTATTATTATCTCGAATTAGAGATAATGTTTCAAAGGACAATAAATGACAACTAAAATCGAAACCACAAAAGAAAGTGAGTAGATTAAAATGACAACCCCAGAATTATTAGGTATTCACCACGTAACGGCTATTACAGATAGCGCGGAGCGTAACTATGAATTTGTTACAGGTGTACTAGGCATGCGCTTAGTTAAAAAAACAGTTAACCAAGATGATATTCAAACGTATCACACATTTTACGCAGACGACAAAGGAAATCCAGGAACAGATTTAACGTTCTTCGACTTTGTTGGGATTCCAAAATTCGGTAAAGGTACAAATGGTATCACACGAACAGGATTACGTGTTCCAAACGATGCGGCATTAGAATTTTACCTAGATCGCTTTGAAGAATTTGGCGTAAAACATGAAGGTATCCAAGAATTGTTTGGGCGTAAAGTTTTACCATTTGAAGAAGAGGACGGACAACGTTACCAGTTATTCTCAGACGAGAACGACAACGGTATAGAACCAGGAACACCTTGGAAAAACGGTCCAGTTCCAGAAGACAAAGCGATTTATGGATTAGGTCCAATTGAAATTACAGTGAGCTACTTTGACGACTTCGTTCAATTTTTACAGCAAATTTTTGGTTTCGAACTGAAACATAAAGAAGATACTCTAGCTATTTTAGAAGTTGGTAAGGGCGGAAATGGTGGACAAGTTATCTTACGAAAAGATGAAACGTCACCAGTAGAAACGCAAGGACATGGTGCAGCTCACCACGTTGCATTCCGCGTTAAAGATGCAGACGCTATTAAAGCATGGGAAGCTCGTTACAATGAATTTGGTATGGGTCACTCAGGACACGTTGATCGTTTCTACTTTGAAGCGTTATACACACGTGTTGGTCACATCTTAATTGAACTGTCAACTGACGGCCCAGGATTCATTGACCACCAAGAGTCTTATGATGAATTAGGTTCAACATTAGCATTGCCACCAGCATTTGAAGACCGCCGTGACTATGTTGAGAGTGTTGTTCGCCCATTTGATACATCAGATATCAATACAAAATACAAAAGATAGGAAGCAGGTATTTAATGGTTCATTTTAGCCCAGAGGAAATTAGTGAAAGAGACAACTATAAATTTATGATTGGATCAATTGTGCCAAGACCGATCGCCTTAATCACGAGTGTCTCTGAGGATGAAGTATTAAATATAGCCCCTTTTAGTTATTTTAATATAGTCACATCCAATCCACCCATTGTATCGGTCGCATTTCAGCGGAAAAATGGGGAATTAAAAGATACTGCAAGAAATATATTATCGAAAAAAGAAGCGGTCATTCACGTTGTCGACACGAACAATGTTGACGATGCGAATGAAACGGCTGCAAACTTAGCAGCTGATGAAAGTGAACTGGACAGAACGAATTTCACATTGATCCCATCAACAACAGTGGATATACCAAGTTTGAAAGAAACTAAAATTCGTTTTGAAGTTGAACTACATGAACATGTGGCGCTAGAAAATGAAGGTGTCCCTTCCGCAGACTTATTACTATTAAAGATTAAACAGTATCACATTGATGATGAGTTATACCACGAAGGACGTATTGATCCGATAGGCTTAGCGGCAGTTAGCCGTTTAGCAGGTCATGATTATGCTGAAATTGGTCAAATATTTACGATTGCTCGACCAGAATAAGAAGGAGTTAACGAAAAAATGTATAACTATATTTATAACGAAGGTAAAGCCGATGAACCAGTTATCGTACTATTACATGGAACAGGTGCAGATGAAAACAACCTGATACCAGTTACAAATGCGATTGCGCCAGACTCTACCG
>CAMYQS010000065.1 GCA_947296835.1 uncultured Atopostipes sp. | reverse complement strand
GTCGCAACTTCTAAATACACTTCCGCGTGATTACTTAAACGCAGCTCCTGTTGCGTGTCGTTGAATACTCGGATGACTTCATATAAGAAGTCTTCCGGTAATGTCATCGCTAAGTCTTCGAAACTTTCACTGAATTTTGCAATTTTATAAATGGAGCGTTCTTGTGCTTGTGTGTTTTGGAATAATAATAAATCACGTGCAAATAAAATCACGTCTTCGACAAATCGTCCGGCATCTTTACCTTCTGATAATAAACTTTGTAGAAGGTTTAAGCCAGCTTTCGTATCGCGGCTAGATAAAGATTTCAAGTAATGTTCCAATAAGTCCTGTGTCACACTACCGGTAATGCGTTGAATATCGTCGGTTATTATTTTATCTTCGTGGAAAGATAGCGCCTGGTCTAAAATACTCAAGGCGTCTCGCATTCCACCTTCTGCTGCTTTTGCGATTAAAAGCAAAGCATCTTCTTCGTGTTCGATTCCCTTTTCATCCAAGATATATTCCATGCGTGAAATGATATCCTCTTGTGAAATACGTCGGAAATCAAATCGCTGGGTTCGTGAAATAATGGTTAGTGGAATTTTATGGGGTTCGGTTGTCGCTAAAACGAATACGACATTACGAGGGGGCTCTTCTAATGTTTTCAGTAACGCGTTAAAAGCGCCCATTGAAAGCATATGAACCTCATCAATAATATAAACTTTGTAGTCTGCTTGTGTCGGTGCATAATTCGCTTTCTCGCGAATATCACGAATTTCTTCTACACCGTTGTTACTTGCCGCGTCAATCTCAATCACATCGCCTAAACTACCATTTGTAATTTGCTCACAGATCGCACATGCGTTACATGGCTCTCCGTCTGTAGAGTTGGGACAGTTGATTGCTTTCGCAAATATTTTAGCCACACTCGTTTTTCCAGTTCCACGTGGTCCTGAAAATAAATACGCGTGACTTGATTTTTCTTGGCGAATGGCATTTCTTAGAGTCTGAGTAATCATCTCTTGCCCTGAAACATCTGTAAATGTTTGCGGTCGCCATACACGATATAAGGCTTGATAAGTCATTTTATAATTTCACCCTTACTTGTTTCTCTTACTCCTTCATTATAAAGAAAATACCATGCAATTAACATGGTATTTCTGCTATATCTTTAATTTGTGAGACGATTGTAATCTTTACTCTTTTTCTAAATATTCTGACACACATTTAATGAAATCTTCTAACACAACAATACGTGCATATTTCTTGCTCATTCCGCTAACCACTTTCCATGGTGCTTCCTCAGTCGAAGTGTAAACGACCATTTCATCCATCGCTTCTTTGTAAACATCGAATCGTTTATGGTTACGCCAATCTTCATCCGTTAATTTATGTTGTTTGTCGGGATCCTCCGCTCGGTCTTCGAAACGTTCAAGTTGCTCTTCTTTATTAATAATAATCAAATATTTTAAAATGAGGTACCCTTCATGTACTAAATTGTGTTCCATTTGGTTGATTTCACGATAAGCTTCCTTCCATCGATAAGATGGTGTCAATTCTTCAATTCGCTCCACCAACACACGGCCATACCAACTACGGTCAAAAATAGTCATGCGTCCAAGTATTGGAAAGTCACGATAGAAACGCCATAAATAATGATGGGCCAACTCATGTTTGGTTGGGCTAGAAACCGTCGCAACGTCAAAGGCACGCGGATCAATGTGTCGCGTCAATCGTTCGATGTTCCCACCTTTTCCAGCCGCATCTGTTCCTTCGTATGCGACAATAACAGCTTTATTTTCCAGATACACCTGATACATCAGGTCACCCGCTCGTTTCTGCAAGTCTTCAAGTCTTTCATCGTATTCTTCATCTGAAATACTCGTCGTTAAATCCACTTGCGATAACGGCAGCACATCATCCGTTAATGCCGGTAAGTGCGGCTCATCTCTCGTTGTATCGGCAGCTAAAAATAGTTCCAAACGTTGGACACAAATCGTCAGTGCTTTTCTCGACGTATTTTTTCTGCCATCTATAAATAAAATATCCCAAGGCGTTTTTGTGTCATTTGTTTGTTCAAGAACTTTTGTGAAATGGTCATAATACTTGTTGTAGTGCATAAATTGTCGATAATCTTTTTCATCTAGACGAGCCTGTTGGTACGGATCAGCTTCCAGCTCGAGAATATTTTCCATCATTTCTTCACGCGTTTGATGGAGGAATAACTTTATAATCAACGTATCATCATCCGCTAAAGCTTGTTCGACAAACCGAACATCTTCAATTAAATGAGCTAATTTATCCCCTTCTAGATCCGCATCATCTAAAATGTCGTGGTAAAAACTACGATCAAAGAATGATATTTGCCCTTCATAAGGAGCTTTCATAAAGAATCGGTATAAATAAGGATGCGACTTATCATCCGCTGAAGGTGATTCGAACACACTTACCTCATAGTATTTCGGGTCAAGTTCTCGCGTTAAATCTTTTAGTACTGTCCCTTTACCAGACGACTCCCAACCATCCACAATCACTAGCATACTTTTCTTGGTTTCTTTTAATTCGCGTTGGAGTCGCGCAAAATCTTCTCCAATTTCAGAACGTTTTCGGTCAGCAATATCCGGGATAACTTCTTCTCTTGTGGCTGTTTTTTCAGGTAACATAGTCTCACCTTTCTCTTCTCACTTCCGCATCATTGTTATCTTTATCATACGTCAATCCACTTAAATATTAAAATAATACCGCTCTCCCACATAGTGGGCATACTCTTTGCATTGATGAAATAATCTTGAGACAATGAAAGCGTAAACAGTAAGAGGAAAAAGGTTAAGAGGAGGAAGTTTTTTTGAAAACGAAACAACTCTATATAAATGGTGAATGGATCGATTCAACAGGTAATGACATTGCCGATGTTCTAAATCCCGCAACAGAAGAAGTCATCGCGAACGTCCCGGTGGGTACGGCGGATGATATCGATACAGCCGTCGCTGCAGCTAAAGCAGCCTTCCCAGCGTGGAATGCAACGCCGATTAAAGAGCGCATTGCATTAATGGAAAAGTTCGATGAGGCAATTAATGCACGCAAAGAAGAAATCGCAGATACGATTGTGGCTGAATTAGGTGCCGGAAAAAAATTCGCAATGGACGGGCAAGTGGGCCTACCTTTGAGTGAAATTAGAGCAACGATTGACGCCGTAAAAGAACATGACTTTGAGTATATGATTGAAAATGCGCAAATTATCGAAGAAGGATACGGTGTCGTCGCTTGTATTACCCCGTGGAACTATCCCCTACTTCAAATTGAGCGGAAGGTTGTTCCAGCACTACTAGCCGGAAACACGGCGGTATTGAAGCCCGCAAGTAACACACCCCTAACCGCTATTATCTATGCTGAAATTATGGACGAAGTTGGTTTTCCAAAGGGAGTCTTCAACTTAGTAACTGGAAGCGGAAGCACGACAGGTGACTACTTAGCTGGGCATGAAGACGTGGATGTCATTTCATTCACTGGTTCAACTGCGGTTGGTACGCAAATGTATGAAAAAGCTGCGCATGGTATTAAACAAATCGTCTTAGAGTTAGGCGGAAAATCACCGCTTATTTATCTAAAAGGCGGTGACTTAAAAGCTGCAGTCAAACAAGCCATAAACACGGTGCTGAATAATCAAGGTCAAACCTGTACGGCCTTAACACGCTTGCTTGTACCAAAAGATGATTTAGAAGAAACGAAACAACATATTTTAGATTTCTATGAAACTGAAGTAACTGTCGGTGATCCGACAAAAGACGATATTAAAGTTGGACCACTTGTTTCAGCTGACCAGCGCGATACCGTAATGGAGTATATCGAAGAAGGTAAAGCGGAAGGTGCTGACATCTTAGTCGGAGGCAATAAAATCGATGGCCCAGGCTACTTTGTCGAGCCAACCGTATTTGTGAATGCGACTAACGATATGAAAATTTCCCAAGAAGAAATTTTCGGACCGGTATTAACGGTGCTCACTTATGATACGGTCGAAGAAGCAGTTGAAATAGGTAACGACATTGTCTACGGTTTATCCGGCGCAGTCGTCGGACCAAAAGATGAAGCCATCGAAGTCGCCCGTCAACTGAGAACTGGTAACATTATCGTGAACGGTGCTGAACGAGTTTCAAGTGCACCATTCGGAGGCTACAAACAATCCGGACGTGGACGCGAGAACGGCATCTTTGGAGTAAAAGACTACCTTGAAATTAAAGCGATTTTTATCTAAAAGGATATTGTAGAACTCCTCTTTCTAAAATAATGGAAGAGGAGTTTTATGTTGAATACAAAATAGCTTGGTCGGAGGGAGTGTTAACTTTCAGATCAGGCTGTTGGTTTTAAAATTATCTTTTCGGCTATTAAGTACCTCAACTTACAGCTCTGCTAATGCTGTAAAAATATCATCATATTTCTTATGAGTCTGCTCTAACAATTTCTTTACATCCTTATCAATATGACTATCTGTAGTGTTATCTAAATCCATTTTTTTGATCACAACAATCGATTCATCATTTTCATCTTTAATAGTAATATACTGAATTTTTTCGCCGTCTTTCACATTTAGTGTCTCTTTAACAACATTCGGCACCGTCACAATACTACTATTACCACTTTTTCTTACTTTAAAACTATCTACTACTGTACTAGCCTTCTTATCACTTTGGGCGATGTTTACAGCATATTTCCCTTCTGTCTCACTCACGATACAAACTCCTCTCACTTATCTGTATATACAGTACAAATGAGTCAATTCTGATAATCAATTTATATTCCTTGAGATTTATATACTCTTTGAAATTATTCAATACAGTTCCTGACACAATATTTTACATTAAGAAAATTTTAAAATATACGGCGGATGGATATTTTACTTTAGGAGGATTTTAAAATATATGGCAGATAGATACTTTACTTTAAGAAGATTTTAAAATATATGGCGGGTGGATATTTTACTTTAAGAAGTTTTTAAAATATATTTGATATAGACTAAATAGTGGACACGTACTATTAGCAAAGTTATACAAATACTTTTAAAATAGATTAGAAGGGCGTGTTCAATTTGAGCGAAGTTTATGAACTTGAATATAGGGAATATGTATCAAGAATGGTCGTTGAAGAAGGCAGGAAGATGAGCGAACTTTCAAGAGAGTTAAACATATCGTATTCATCAATCCATCGATGGGTGAAAGACTACAAAAATAATAGTGGCTGGGTGGAGAAACAGATGAAAAAACGCGAGAAACAAAAAACAACGGTTTATAAGACTCCTAAAGATTATGAAAAAGAAGCTAAAGAAATGGCTAAAGAAAACGAACGCCTTAAAAGAGAAAATAAAATACTAAAAAAAGCTATGCACGTTTTCACAGAGAACCACGAGTAAACTTCCAAACGATTGAAGAAAATCAAGAAGAATTTACCGTGAAGGAAATGTGCGAAGTTCTCGAAGTATCAAGAAGCGGATATTATAAATGGATAAATAAAAAGTTAAGTGATCCAACGACAACTGAACTCCGTAGGACTGAAATCAAGGAATTAATTGTCCGGATTTTCCATGAAAGCTATGGCACCTATGGCGCCGTTCGTATTCATAAAGAATTACTAGGCAGTGGTATAAAAGTTTCTGAACGGACAGTTGGTCGTTATATGAATAGTTTAGGACTTACAGCAACACCGAATAGTCCATATACTATAACAACAGATTCTAATCATAATCATCCTATTTTTGAGAATTTACTTCGACAGAATTTCAAAGCCAATAAACCGAATCAGGTTTGGGTTAGTGATATTACTTATATCTGGACAACAGAAGGCTGGATATACTTGGCAATTATTTTAGACTTGTACTCTCGAAAAATAGTCGGATGGCATATCGCGGATCATATGCAAAAGGAATTACCTCTTTTAGCGTTACAGATGGCCATTTCCTCTCGGAAACCAGGAAAAGATTTGATAATCCATTCTGATCGTGGGAGTCAATATGCGTCACACGATTACCGTGAAAAACTAGAGGAAATAGATGCTTTAGGGAGTATGAGTCGTAAAGGTAACCCGTACGATAACGCTTGTGCTGAAACTTTCTTCGCAACAATCAAAAAAGAATTAGTTTATCGTCGCAAATATAAGAAAAAAGCTGAAGCTATTTCATCCATTAATTGGTATATTGTCTCTTTCTATAATGAAAAAAGAAGGCACTCTCACAACAATTACCTCTCTCCGAATCAATTTGAGCGAGGTGAACCACAAATAAGCGATACTAATTTAATTCCGTATCTATTGGTAGGATAAGAGCAGTCACCACTTTTCTTTTCCTTGTAGAATCTCTTGGTTTTTTTGCGTAATTACGTGTCTACTTTCTTGACGGTGGTCCAATATGGCGGGTGGATATTTTACTTTAAGTAGATTTTAAAATATTTGGCGGTTAAATACTTTAAATCAAATATTTTATTTTCATTTCACCAAAGAACGAAAAAAATCCGCTGAAGATTTCTCTTCAACGGATTTGTTATCGTTTATGTAACACATAACACATAGCGAACAACACTTAGTGCTGCTTCCTTCCGGACCTGACACGGTTCGCGCGTTCGCCATCGTCATGCGGCCTTGCGGCAAGATATATTGTACCACAGGCAATTTTAAAAATCTAGTCTTATTTGGATTTAATCCAAATCACAGAATCTCTCAGTAAAATGCGTACTATTTCTGGCTAAAATAGTCATCTTTTAAAATACTATAAAATAGCATATCGATCCATTCGCCATTTTTCCAAATTTCATGATGACGGGATAGACCTTCTTTTTGCATTCCTAATCGTTTCATAACGGCTTCTGAAGGTGTATTCCGAGAGTCACATGATGTAACAACTTTCTCTAATTCAAGTGTTTCAAAAGCAAAGGCTAATAACTTCTCAGCTGCTTCAGTCGCATAGCCCTTTTTGGAATACGCTTGATTTAGGATATAACCAATTTCAGCCTTACCTTTTTTCATATCGACTCGCAGATCAATAGTGCCTATTAATTTCTTCTCGCCTTTTAATTCGATTCCATATTTCCCTAAGGGATTCATCATGAAATAATTCGCTATTGAAAACTGGGTGTCAGCCAGTGTCCGATGCGTATTGAAAACATAATACGTATTGTCTTCACGCGAAGCATACTCAAACATATCTTCCGCATCCGCTAAAGTCACCGGTCTCAAACGTAAACGTTCTGTCTCCAATTGATTATTCACCGCCAAATATAAATTTAAATTATCCATCCTTACACACCCTAACTAAATTATTTACGCATTCACGTTTCGGTTATCACCATCTAATTTCGTGATGTCTGTAATGTCTTG
>CAMYQS010000064.1 GCA_947296835.1 uncultured Atopostipes sp. | reverse complement strand
CGGCTGTTGGTTCATATGATGCAGTCGGTTCTATTTTAGTGGTTGGATTCATGGTAGGTCCAGGATTGAGTGCATACTTACTAACAAACGATTTAAAGAAAATGATTGGAATAGCAGTCGTATTTGCCGTGTTGAATAGTGTAATCGGGATAACAACGGCTCGATTTTTAGATGTTTCACTAGCGGGTATGACCGCTGTAGTAACTGGTATAACAGCTTTTATTACGTTTTTATTCTCACCTGAAAAAGGGTGGATCAAACAAAAAAGAGATTACAAAAATCAACAAGAAAAATTTAATCAGTGGATAAAAATGAATAATTAATCGACGAAACATTCTTTCTACAGAGAGTAGAGGGGGTGTTTCTTTTTTATAAAAAGAATAAGGGTACCGTTATTTTTAATTTGTTGTCATTTTTGCTAAAATAGATAGGGTATGATTAATAATGAAATGAAAATAAGTTGAGGTGCAAAATGAACAAACAACCAATTGGGTTTCTAGATTCAGGAGTGGGCGGATTAACAGTTGTTAAAGAAGTTATGAAATTACTTCCAGACGAAGAAATTTATTATATAGGGGATTCAGCTCGTAATCCTTATGGACCTCGGCCCTTAAGTGACGTACTCGAATTTACAATACAATTAGCTAACTTATTAGTCGATCAAGGGATAAAATTATTGGTTATCGCTTGTAATACAGCTACTGTAGCAGCATTAGAGGTTCTTCAACAACGTTTGGATATCCCTGTAATAGGGGTTATTGAATCTGGAACAAGAGCAGCTGTTGCGAGTAGCCAAAATAAGAAAATCGGCGTAATTGGCACACAAGGAACGATTCAGTCAAATGAATATGAAAAACAAATATTAAAATTACTAGAAGATGCAGAAGTTCAAAGTGTTGCTTGTCCACAATTTGTTTCGATAGTAGAGAAGCATCAATATGAAGATGAATTAGCGAAGAGCGTTGTATCGAAAGAGTTAGAACCATTTTTAGGTTCAGAGATGGATACATTAGTTCTTGGTTGCACGCATTATCCGTTGCTACAAAGTATTATTCAGGATTATTTCGGAGAGAATTTAACCTTAATTGATCCAGGCGTAGAAACAGCGATTCAAGTTCAAAATGTCTTAAGTAAGAAAGATATGCTCAATAAAGCAACAGAAGGTTCAAAGCAACATATATTTTATACGAGTGGTCCAGCAGATAAATTTGAAAAGATTGCAAAGCACTGGTTGAAACGGTCAGATATTCAAGTACAACATATTGCTGTTGAGGAGCTACAAAAATATGGGAGATAAATCAATATTAATTGCTACAAAAAATAAAGGAAAAGCAAAAGAGTTCACCGAGCTTTTTGCTAATTATGGTTATGATGTGAAAACACTTCTAGATTTTCCTGAAATTGAGGATGTTGAAGAAACAGGTGTTACCTTTAAAGAGAATGCCTTCTTAAAAGCAGATACGATTTCAAAAGAATTAAATTGTATCGTATTAGCGGATGACTCAGGTTTAGAAGTTGATGCATTAAATGGCGGTCCTGGAATCTATTCTGCACGATTTGCAGGGGAGCATGGGGATGATCAGAAAAATAACCAAAAATTACTAGAAGAATTAAAAGGGCTTCCTACAGAGAAAAGAGCTGCGAACTTTCATTGCTCACTTGTGTTAGTTGGTCCTGGACGTGCACCGTTATTTGTTGAAGGTACAGTGGACGGATATATTTTAGAAGAACCTCGTGGAGAGAATGGCTTTGGTTATGATCCGCTATTTTTCGCCCCAGAATTAGATAAAGGGATGGCAGAATTAACGAGTGAAGAAAAGAATGAAATCAGTCATAGAGCAAATGCGATTAAAAAGTTAGAATCACATCTAGACGACTGGTTGTAATTAGAAACTATCATAGCGAAAGAGGTTGATCTTTTGAAGATATTAATTGTTAGTGACAATCATCAGGATGATACACGATTATATGATCTGTTATCTATTTATGAAGATATTGATTTGTGGTTACATTGCGGGGATTCGGAGTTTTATATTGATAATAAATTGTGGGATACCTACAAGACTGTAAGAGGAAATATGGATTGGGAAAATGCTTTTCCAGAAGTACGTACTGAAAAAGCTTCTGATTTTAAAGTTGTCGTTTTACACGGACATAGACATCAAGTGAAGATGACAAATGATTTGATGCTAGAAGAAGCAGAAGAAAATGATGCGAAAATTGTTTTTTACGGACATACACATATTGCTAAAGTTGAAAAAGAACAGGGTGTATATTTTATTAATCCGGGAAGTATCAGTCAACCACGGGGTAATCTAAGAGTGGGATCATATGCTATTTATGAGAAGATGGATGAAGGTGAATTTATTACGTTTTATGATTGGAACCACAATGAATTACCAGGACTTTCTCAACAATTAAATTGATTATATTTTTTAGCATAAAGGAGCTAATTTAGATGATTAGTCAAAGAATGGAAGATATGTTATTAAATGGTCTGGCTACGTTAGTTAAGCCGGCAGATGAGGTAGCTGTCATTTTAGAAAGTAATACATTAAGTCATGCTTTACTATTAATGACGTCCAATAAATATTCAGTAGTCCCGGTGATTGATAATAAGTCACACATGAAGGGACTTATTTCAATGCCGTTAATTATAGAGGCAATTATGGGTATTGAGGACGTTCAATTCGATAAACTTGGGGATATTCTTGTTAGAGATGTCATGGATGTTGAGTACCCGGTTGTAAGAGAGGATTTCGAATTAGAAGATGTCCTACGTATGCTTATCCATTCATCGTTTGTGACGGTAGTGGATGAAAACTGCGTATTTGTAGGAATTGTTACACGCCAGGAAATTTTGACAGGAACAAATCGAATCGTACATAACTTTGAGAGAGAATACGATGTAAGTGATAAGAGAGCAGAAACACTTTTATAAAACAAAACAGTAAAACGTTCAGACCATAATGTGGGCTGAACGTTTTTCAAATTATGCTATTGTATTTTCTCAAAGTCAATATCACCATAAGGTAGATCAATACCTGAATCGGCAATTTTGTTGATATACATTTCGTAAAAGTTGTTTTCAATTTCAAACTGAGATCCAGCTTTTACATACATTGAAACACGTAAAGTTAGTTGATGTTTACTGTTAGATACAAATAATGTATCTGGGTGAACAGTGATATCTGGATATTGTGATACATAAGTTGTGTTCACTTGTTCGACAATCTCTCGAACTTTTTCGGTGTCGGTTTCTGGGAATAAGCGAATCTGGATAAGCGCACGCATATCACCTTTAGACTTGTTACTGATGATGAGTATTTCACGATTTGGAATATAGTGAATCGTACCATCAAAGTCTTTGATTTCAGTTGTTCGTAAGCTGATGTTTAAGACATTTCCAGTGATGTCTTCAATGGTCACATGATCTCCGATGCTTAATTGGCGACCACTTAGAATAGTAAAGCCGTTTACTAAATCAGAAACAAATCCTTGGGCACCAAATGAAACAGTTAAACCAACGATACCAGCACTTGCTAATAACGTACCAACTGGAAAGTTAAATATATCTAAAATCGTGTAAATTAAAAAGAAATAAAAAATTGTGCGATAAACATTCTGTACGACACTAAATATGGTTTCATAACGATTATGGTCTGTAGCTTTTGACTCTAAGAATCGTTTGAAAAATAAATTGATTGCCCATTGTGCAACAAGGTGGACAATGAAAAATATGAGCAGTGAAAATACAATTCGTATAGAAGCGATAAGAATTGTTTGTGATATTTCCTCCCAATTAAAGTTAGCTATTATCTTTTCTATGAATGTTTGGTTTGGTAATTCATCTAAACCTATTTCTTCTGTTATACCTTCTGCTAAATAAATCATAAATTAATCTCACTCCAAAACTTTAAAATATATTTTCGATGGTTCTATCTTAACATGGGAAAAATAATAATGGCAGTGTATGTTCTAATATTTGCAATACTTAATATTGTAATGGTATCCTTATTGTAAGATTAATAATAAAGAGAGAGTGATGAATGTGAATTTAACAGGTGGAGAAATCGCAGGACTAATCGCAGCTATAGCTTTTGCTATCTTGGCTATCTCGTTAGCCATTATGATTTTTAGAACTGGAAAAGTAATTAGTGAGTTAAACACTACTGTAGAAGAAGTGAACAAAACTATTAATGTGGTCACCAAAAATACAGACCATCTACTAATCGAGGTTGAAGGATTGTTAAACAAATCCAACACAACACTTGATGATGTGAATGGAAAGTTAGGTATGACTGATCCATTATTTATGGCAGTGGGTAACTTAGGTACTTCTGTTTCAGATTTAAATAGTGCAACTAGAAACTTAACAACACAATTAGGCGGGAAAGCTAAATCAGGAGCAACAGTTGGTTTATCTCGTAAAGTTGGAGAAAGAATGACAAAACTATAATTTAAGAGGAGTGAGTTATTTATGTTTAACCATAATAAAGATAAATTTCGTGTAGAAGGTTTAATTGCGGGTCTATTCATTGGAGCTGTAGTGGCTGCAGTAACGTCACTGTTATTCGCACCCAAATCAGGTAAAGAATTACGTACAGATATTGGAAAAGGTACGGATAAAGCATTAGATCATGCAGAAGACTATTTAGATACAGCTCGTAAAAAAGGTGGCGAAGTTGTAGAAGACGTTAGCGAAGCAGCATCTTCATACTTTGATGTCGCATCTGATAAAGTAGATGACACAATGAATAAGACAAAAGGTTTATTCAACCGTAAATCGAACGAAGTAGAAGATAAAGTTGAAGAAGTCGCAGATGAAATCGACAAAATGTAAGAATTAAGTAGATAAAAAAGGCTGGAAAATTTTCCAGCCTTTTTTATATGATTATTTTATAATTGTCGTCAGTTCTTTATCTAAAAACGTAAATGGCTCACAGCCCGTTTCTGTAACATACACACAATCTTCAATACGAATACCAACATCACCTTGTATGTAGATGCCTGGCTCGATAGAGAAGCACATGCCTGGTTCTAATATTATATCGCTTGTACTGTTAATGCTTGGGAATTCATGGGCTGTTTTACCAATACCATGTCCTAAACGGTGGTTGAAGTATTCACCATATCCAGCATCGGTAATGATTTTTCGAGCGATTTGGTCTAATTCAGCCGCACGCATACCTGGTTTAACGGCAGCTTGAGCGGTTCTGTTAGCCTCGAGGACAATCTCATAGATCTTTTGTTTATGTTCGTCTACTTCCCCAAAAGCGATTGTTCGCGTCGCATCACTCGCGTAACCTTTATAAATAACACCTAAATCAAATAAAACAAACTCATTTTGATTTAATTTTCGATCTCCAGGATTCCCATGAGGGTTTGCCGCATGTTCACCAAATAATACTAGAGTAGAGAAACTCATTTCACTAACGCCGCGTTTCTTCATTTCTAATTCAATTTGTGCGACAACTTCCAACTCAGTAATGCCTTCTTCTAAAAAGTCCATTCCAATTTGTATCGCTTCGTCTGCTAATTCACCGGCACGACTCATTTTCTTAATCTCATCATCTTCTTTAATAACACGTGTTTGTTCAATAAAGTTTGAAATATCAGACCATTCCGTTGTATCAGTTGCTGAAGAGAAGGTTTGTTGTAACTTGAACCATCTTTCAACAGTAAGTGTTTTTTCGTCAACACTTACTTTTTGAATATTTGATGCGATTTTATGACCATTTTCACCAATAATCGCCCAAGGATTTTCGTCATCTGTATAAGTGAAGACTTTACTGACGTTTGATTGCGATTCTGCTTCCGCTCTTTCTAAAGAAGGGACAAAGAGGAAGTGATCATTTTGTGAAACGACATAAGCAACGATTCTTTCGTGAGGATTGCTTTCAAAATTTGTAAAATATGCAACGGCAGTTGGATTATCCATGTAAACTAAATCAATGTTTTCGGCCACCATATACTTTTGTAAGTGCATTGTTTTTTGTTCCATAACAAATTTCTCCTTTAATTTGAATTTAAATTGATTATACCATTTAATTAAAGAGATTGAGAATGTAAGCAGACTATTGTTTTCATAATAATATTCAAACAATAGGCATGAAAGCGGTTAATGTCCATTGAAAATATTTTCATAATCTGTTAGAGTTGTAGTAACAAAATAAAATAATAGGAATTAAGAAATGAGGAATTTAAATGGCTAAGCAAACCATTACGATTTATGATGTTGCTCGTGAGGCGGGCGTATCAATGGCTACTGTTTCTCGAGTTGTGAATGGTAACCCAAATGTAAAACCTTCAACTAGAAAAAAAGTATCTGATGTAATTGACCGACTAAAATATCGTCCAAACGCAGTAGCGCGTGGATTAGCAAGTAAAAAAACAACTACGGTGGGTGTAATTATACCTGACGTAACAAATATGTACTTCTCTTCTTTAGCTCGTGGTATTGATGATATTGCTTCAATGTATAACTACAATATCATTTTAGCGAACTCAGATGGTGATAGTGAAAAAGAAATCCGTGTATTAAATACTGTTTTAGCTCAACAAGTTGATGGAGTGATCTTCATGGGTCACCAATTGAGTGCAGAAGTTCGTAAAGAAATCGACTTAACGGATACACCAGTCGTTTTAGCTGCAACGCTTGACGAACAAGACGAATTACCAAATATCACAATTGACTATGAAGAGGCAATTTATGATTCGACTGCTTTATTGTTAGAAAATGGTAACGATAAAATTGCATTAGTGGGTATGGATATTGATGCGATCAAACAAGATTTAAACACTGCTGGATATAAACGAGCTATTGAAGAAGCAGGTAAATCTTTTGATGAATCATTAGTTGTTAAAGTATCATCTGATCGTAAAACATTAGAAGATGTAAATTTCGCAGATATAGTTTTAGAGACAGGTGCTACGGCTGCTGTGGTAGAAGATGACCGTTTTGCGATTATTCTATTAAATCAGCTGATTGAAAAGGGCATTAATATACCTGAAGATTTTGAAATTGTATCAGCTAAAAACTCACCATTGATTGACATGGTAAGACCTAGAATTACAAGCATTACTCAGCCTTTATATGACTTAGGTGCTGTAGCAATGCGCTTATTGACAAAATTAATGAACGATGAAGAAAATGATGAAATTCATATTACTTTACCGTACAAATTCTCGAAACAAGATTCTACTAAATAAAACAATTTTCAAAGAGACAGCATTCTTTTAATTAGGATGCTGTCTTTTTTAATACTCAAAGGCATAAAAAAAGGAGTCCGAATTTCGGACTCCTGGTATAATTATTTTTATTCGCCACTATTATTATCTGCAGGTGGTGCAGGTTCATTGTTGCTTGGAGGTGTTGGCGGAGTGGGAGGTGCAGGTGC
>CAMYQS010000063.1 GCA_947296835.1 uncultured Atopostipes sp. | reverse complement strand
AATTTAATCTACATCTCCTATTCATTCCTCATCAACACCAGTTGACAAAGAACCTGTATTAACTAAATTATTTGTGAAAACTTATAATTTACAGAATATATAATAAATTCATTCGAAAGCTGAGTTCACCAACTCCTCTACTCAGCCCGTTTTGATTGCAATTTCATAGATATATACTTATACTGCAATCGAATCGAAAATATACAATATAGAAAGGTTGTTTAATAATGGAAAGTTTATATGAAGAATTGAAAGCGAAAATACAGTCAACTGACACTAGTCAGCTAACCGATATTCAAGAAGAACTTGTAAAGGCAAAAGAAAACAACAAAATCAATGATGATGAGTTTCACCGCCTAAAAGAAGCTATTGGACAACGCCTTGGTGGATTCAATATGTAAGTCCTCAATTAAATTAAACTATTACGAAATAAGAACCACTTCAAAGGATTAGAAATCCTTTGAAGTGGTTCTTATTTTATCGTATTTAATTTTATTCTTCAGAGTCTTCTGAGATGTCTTGTCCGTCTAGTTTACGGTAAACATCGATAATCTCTGCTGCTAAGTCTTTAACAGTTACGGCAGTCATTAAGTGGTCTTGTCCGTGAATCATAAGTAATGATAATTCAATTGTGTCACCACTAGCCTCTTTAGTTAATAGTTTTGTTTGAGATTTGTGTGCTTTTTCAATTGCATCTTCTGAATCAGCTAATTTATCAATCGCTTCATCAAATTCACCATGTTTAGCGGCTTGAATAGCTTCCATTGCACTACTCTTCGCATCCCCACCATGCATAATCAGTTCCATTACCATTTCTAATAATTGGCCTTCTTCGTATACCATTAAAATCCCCTTTTCTATCTATATATGCTATTGTCTACTCAAAAAATCAAATTGTTGTCCATTAATCAGCTAATAAATCTAAAGCTGTTTGCAATACTTTTTCACCGTTTACCATTCCATAATCACGCATATCAATTACGTCAACCGGAATATTTTTCTCAGCCACTTTTTTCTCAAATTGAGATTTCATAAATCGCACTTGTGGTCCGAGCAATAATACATCTACATCTTTAGAAGCTAGTGTCTTATCTGCCTCATTCGCAGAATTAGCAAAAATTTCAGCTTTTATCCCTTTTTCTTCAGCTGACTTTTGCATTTTCGATACTAATAAAGAAGTACTCATCCCCGCAGAACACACAAGCATTACTGTAATATCCGCCATCCTTTTCACCCTCCATAACCATTGTATCTACATCTGATCATAATCATTTGTTATATAATTTTTATATTTCTTTCAGACCATGTATGTATATTCATTATACGGTGTAGGAATTTTAAAGTCTAGCGTTAATAGTCACAGTATATTAAGCGTCATTTCCAACAAAATTTATTCAAACTCAATCGTCACTATTTCAGGACGATTATTCACACGGAATGGGAATGTTGAGTTCCCCACCCCTTTTGTTAAGATTAAACGACTTGATGGATACTTTTCACTATTAAAGATCCCAAAATCAAATTTAGGATTCACACCTTGTCCGGGCGCAAAAAGACCTCCAACTAGTGGTAAGATAACTTGACCACCATGTGTGTGTCCAGATAATACTAAATCAGGACGTTTCTTTTCATCTTCTAAATATTTTTCAAAATATTGCGGATGATGCGCTAATAGAATTTTCGGTGCATCTGAACCATCTTTTGGTAATGAAATCTTAGATAAAACATCGCTTTTAATTTGTAGTGATGATTGATACTCAGCTAGACCCATTAACCAAAAACCAACACTCGAGGGGCCAAAAGAAACCCAAGTTGCTTTATTATCTAATACGTTAACACCCGTTATTTTAAGAATCGTTTGTAGTTCATTCATTCGTGAACTTTCAATATCATGGTTACCATAGATGACATGACAAGGAGCGATTTTACCGACTTGAAAGAAAAAGTCTTTCGCATGTTCAACCGCCATCTCTGTTGAACTAGCATGAACAATATCTCCACCAAATAAAATTAAATCTGGCTCTAAGCCTTCTATTTCATCAATTAAACGATCATAAAACGTATGCGAGTTTCGATTACGAAAGTGCGTATCTGAAAAGAAAACAATCTTCTTGTCTTTTAACTTTGAGTGAGCCTTTGGTAAAGACAACTTATATGTAGTATGTTTTAAACCATTATTTTGAAAATATAAATATGCGACGAGAATAAATAGTAGTCCAAATAATATCCAATACTTCAATACTTTCACCTCTTTTGGAATATAACATCAATATTATATCAGAAAGCGTATACCTTTAAAAATATATCATCAAAAAAGAAAGACCATTGTCATAAACAACGGCCTCTCAAAATAAAATTAAGTTATAATAGCGATTAAATTTTTGGCATAATATATGTTTTTGGTTTCTCAGTTAAGGCACTAATTGCCACTCCACCTAAACCAATATGTGCTGCTAATACAGCACCGAATTCGAAAATCATCGTTTTTGCTTCAGGAATTTCTTTATTAATCAATGCTTCTACCACACGTGCATTCTCCTCTTGGTCGACATGACTTATACAAATCACTTGATCCGTAAATGCTGCTGTGTCTTCTTTAATTTTTTCTGTAATTCGGCTGTATACGCGTTTACTACCCCGAACAACACCTGTAGAATATAGCTTTTCATCGTCAACCGTTAATATTGGTTTTACGTTTAAAGCTGCTCCAATGTAACCTGCTGCTTTTGATAAACGTCCACCTTTTACTAACCAGTCCAATTTATCAACAGTTAAGTAAACACTCATGTGGTCAGCGTTCCATCTCGCTTGCTCAACAACATCTTCAAATGAGTAACCAGCATTCGCCATTTCCATTGCTTGGATGGCAATAATCGATTCTACACCTGTAGCACTATTACTATCTACAACCTCTACTTGAAATTCAGGATAAGTTTCTTTGTAGTCATCTATAGTGCTCTTAACCATTTGGAAGGTACCTGATAATTGTTTCCACATAGTAACAAATAATACTTGATCACCTTGCGCACGGTATTTATCTAACATAGCATGTACTTGTCCTGGTGATGGCTGTGACGTAGATGGCATTTTACCATCTTTCATGGCTGAATGTAGTTCGGCCAAACTAATTTCATGACGATCTAAACGGGCTTCTCCATCAATGATGACACTTAGTGGCAAGAAATCGAAATCGTAATTTCCTCTTAACCAATTGTTCTGATCTGCACCAGAATCAATTATTACTTTTATCATAGTTTTTCTCCTTTACAAATCTCTATAAATTTAAGCTCAGTAAAATATAGCACATTCCACAAAAATGTACAACGACGTAAAAAACGTCATCTTATGTTGTAGATTTATGCGTCATACCATTCTACTTCAATCACTTCAATTTCAGAGATAGTGTCTATTTGATTCAATACTTTTTGTAAAACTGTTTCTGCATGTTGTCTATTATTTGAAACGACACCAAATCCTAAGGAACCTCGGTCTAGACTATCTAGATAGTCTACTTCTGCGGCGCTAATCTTGTACTTATGACGAACGCGATCCGTTATACTTTTTATAATTCGACGTTTCTCTTTTAGTGACGCGACATAATAAAAATGAACGGTTACTTTAATTCCAATTAAGTGCATAATATCCCTCTATTAAGATAATCTTCCTTCGTTTTCATCTAAAATCGTTTCGTAAATGTCTTGAATTGCATCATTAAAGACAACGAATATAACATGCTTAACATGTGTTAATTTTGGTAATACTTGTTTAACAGTCGAAATAGCAATCTCTGTAGCTTCTTCAATCGGATAACCATAGACGCCCGTACTAATTGCAGAAAATGCAATCGTCTCTAGTTTTTCTTCATCCGCTAGTTCCAGCGAATTTTTATAACAAGATGCTAGTAAAATTGCTTCGTCCTCAGTTCCATCACGATAGATTGGACCGACTGTATGAATAATAAATTTTGCAGGTAAGTTATAACCTTTTGTGATTTTAGCTTCTCCAGTGTTTGCGCCACCTAGTTTTTTCGTTGCTTCAAGCAACTCAGGTCCAGCTGCCTTATGAATCGCACCGTCAACGCCTCCTCCACCCAATAACGAGCGGTTCGCAGCATTTACAATTACATCTACGTCTAATGTTGTGATGTCTGTTTTTAAAATCGTTATGTCTTGCCCCATTTTATCCACCTATATCTTTATTCTATTAGTCTAAAAACTCCCCTATTTTAGCGACTAACTTTTCAGAGCTATTGATAATTTCGCCTTTTAATTTTACTAAACCAACTGTATAGAGATTAATATATGAAAATTGTGATTCTGCAATTTCGTCTAATGCTTCAATTTTCTGTTGATTACCGTGTGTACCCTGACGAGTGTCCGTATATAAGCCTAATATCGGACGATCTAAGGCATAGAAATAGCCTAATTCAGCAGATAAACCACTGTCAGGTGTAACGCCATCTAAAACTGCAATTAACATGTCTGCTTCTTCTAAATAAGCATTATCTCCTTGAGCAATCGCAATTGAGTCCGCAAAACCTGATTTATCATTAATTGCTGCGTTCTCTTGTGGTAAGTAAATTTCTACTTTATCCCCATATTTCTCGCGAATCTTGCCAACAACATATTCATTGTACATTAATTCCATTTCGTTAAATAATGGTGCTCCAAAATAAATTTTAAAACTCATATCATTTCTCCTTTAAAACATGTTTATTCGACTATATTATATTTTACTACAAAATTATATATTTAGATAATTTTACATGTCTGTAAAATGCACATTCGTGTATCAAAATAACTTATATGTTATAATTTAGATAAGAAAATAAGACTTTAAAAGGAGTTGGTTTTAATGAATAAGCGAACAATGAAGTGGTTATCACTTTTTCTATCGGTCGGAATTTTATCCAGTTGCGGATTATTGCAAAATGAACCCGAGGAAACTGAAACAGACCAACCAACTGAAATAGTTGATGATGTTAACGAAGATAATGATTCAGATGAGACCGTTGACTCTGAAATCAACCAAGATTTAGCGGTCTGGATGCCTCGTCTGGACAATGTGAGTTATCATTATGTAGGAACTGGTAACGAATATGCTGCATACTCATGGTATCCTCAGTTTAATCAAGATGACTTCTATCAAATAGCGAGAAATAATAGTGGAACTACAGTAGCGGAAATTTATGAATACCGAGCGGATGCAATCGTTCGAACATTCCAAAATGAAGAAACTTACTACCGTGACAACTTTAGTGAAATCGGGACAATTCCTGCTGATACAATTGAAGAAACAGTCTTACAATTACCGATTGAGGTTGGGACGACCTGGGAAGGTGACGGAACGGATTTTGAAATTACAGCAGTCGATCATGAAATCACTGTCCCTGCAGACACTTATACGACATTAGAAATAACGATAGCGTACGAAGATGGTGCTACAACAAAACGCTACTACGCTGAGAATGTTGGATTAGTTGCTGAAATCTATGAAGATGGCGAATTCGTTGTTGAATCAAAATTAGAGACGATTGAAGAAAACTCAACAGAAGTTATTCCAGTAAGTGTTTATGTAGCGGATGAACAAGCAATGGGTATGGATGTTGTCGACGCTGACGTCCAGTTAATGACAAATGACCCTGCTCGAGTAGCGCTACAAGAATTATTAAGCGGACAAAATCCAGATTATCCTGAAACAAACATTTTACCAGAAGGTACTGAAATCCAGTATTTATTCTTAAACAGTGATCGTGTAATTGAAGTGGATGTATCTGAAGAATTTGAGAATATGAATGCTGGCTCAACAGGAGAATTGTTCTTCATCTATAACTTAGTGAACACACTAAGCCAATACTATGGAACAGATGAAGTTCTATTAACCGTTGAAGGTGAACCTTACTCTGGTGCACACATGATCTTAAAAGATGGCGAAACATTGAACTTTAACCAAGAAATGGTTAATGAGTAAATCTTAAGTAATCATATCAACAAGGGTGGTGTAGTCTTTTAGGAGACTATACCACTCTTTTACTTTGGTTGTTAATACTTTTATTCCGCAAACAACTGAAGTAGATACATTTTTGTATATTACCAAAATGTTAATTTATTGGTGTATTAGAGAATACAGATGACACGATCGACACATTTTCAGTACCTAATAATGTTAAGATAGTTTTAGAAAATTAACCAACCGAAGAAGATGTTGAAATTAAAAAGTCGTGTACTCTCAAATCTGAGAATACACGACTTTTCTAATTGATCTATTCTTATTTAACTAACTCATAAATTGACTCTGCATATATTGCCATTGCGCGCATTAGGTCATCGATTGCCATGAATTCGTTGGCTTGATGCATTGTATCGATACTGTCTGGGAACATTGCTCCGAAGGCAACTCCACGTTCTAATAAACGACCGTAAGTACCTCCACCGATAATCATTTCATGTGCGTCAAGTCCTGTTTGTTTGTGGTAAACATTTAATAATGTTTCAACT
Organism: uncultured Atopostipes sp.; assembly: GCA_947296835.1. Taxonomy (GTDB): domain Bacteria; phylum Bacillota; class Bacilli; order Lactobacillales; family Carnobacteriaceae_A; genus Atopostipes. Next base: position 906 of record CAMYQS010000063.1, on the reverse strand, counting down.
AGTGGATCATCTTTTGGAACGTAGTGAGGTTCTTTAGATAATCCAACAATTTCAGCTTCAACATCCTCGTCTTTTAGCGTTTCTTTGAAATGCGCTAAAATCGTGTCTCCATCTGTTCCTTGTGGGAAACGCATATTTGCGTTTACAAAATTCTCTCCACCTTCAGCGAATTTGAAAATACCAAAGTTGGCAGTTAACTCACCCATTAGGTCATCGTTATAATCAATCCCTAATTTCTTACCATCTGAGTTTTCATGTAAATAAGTTGCGATAACGCTTAAGTATGCTTTTGCATCTTTTTCGAAACCTAACCCATTTAAGAAATCCGCTAGATAAGTTGCAGCGTTAATTCCGTTTGCAGGTTGTGCACCGTGTGATGCTTGTCCTACAGCTGTTAGTGTAACGTTATTTCCATCCACTGTCGCCTCACCTGTAACTGGTTGAGCATCTAGATACGCTTTGAAAGCTTCAACTACAGCATCCGCATCTGTTACATCTACTACCGCTTTTGCGTCTTGAGGCACCATATTTGGACGTAAACCAGAGTCAAATGAAATTAAACGAGTTGTTTCGCCATTTTCGCCTTTAAAATTCAACTGAACACTCACGTTACCTTTTTCACCGTTAATAATCGGGAAGTTTGCGTCAGGCGAGAAACCAAAGTCTGGTGTTTCAGCAACTTTCAGATAGTGATCCATACAGCCCCATCCAGATTCTTCATCCGTACCAATAATTACACGGATACGTTTTGAGACAGGCAATTTTAAATCACGAATCATTTTTAATGCATAGTAAGCAGCCATTGTTGGCCCTTTATCGTCACTTGAACCACGTGCATATACGCGGTCATCTTTAATAACAGGTTCGAATGGATCCGTATCCCAACCCGTTCCCACAGGTACAACA
>CAMYQS010000062.1 GCA_947296835.1 uncultured Atopostipes sp. | reverse complement strand
CAGCTAATACCGCTTGTACTGGCTCTGCACCTAATAGCGTAATAAAGAACACTGGAATGAAACGTAAGAAGAATGCAACGATTAACGGTACTGTAACCGCCATACGATAAATCCCTTTGTCATTACCTTCCTTAGCATATTCATCTGCTTTATGAATCCAAAAAGCGTTTGTTGTCCGTCTAACTTGATCTAAGAAAACACCTAATACACCAAACGGTACGGCAATCGCTACAGCTAATTCAGTTGATAGACCCGTTTGTAATGCAATCGGAATCGCAACAATCCCTGCTAGTGCTTCATCGGCCGGAATGTTACCACCTGTCGCAATTAATCCGAGGTACATCATCTGAATCGTTCCACCAATCACTAAACCTGTCGATACATCACCGTACAATAGTCCAAAGATTAATCCATATAAAATGGGTGAATCTGTCGCTCCTTGTGAGAGTCCATAACCAATTCGACTTGTCCCGATAAAATACAATAGTCCTGCTATAATTGCTATTAATAAATCCAACTATATTCCCCCTAACTAAATTTTGGAATAACTTTACTAAATTCAAGTGCCGTCTCATCTGGTACTTGATGCAATACGATGTCGACCCCCTCGTCATGTAATTCTTTTAATTGTTTGAAATCTTGATTACTAAAGTAAATTGGTCCATAGGCTTTCTTTTTATCCGGTCCAGCGCCTAACCCACCAATTTGAACTTTTGGAAATGCTAGTCCATTTTTAATCACGTCATACGTCGTCTGAACATCCTTCATTAACACTAAAATCTTGTCTGAACCAAATTGATCCTCATTATACTGCGCAATCGCGTCTTCTATCGTGTACACTTCTACCTTCACATCTGAAGGTGCCGCCATCACATAAATAGACTTCATGAAGTCATCATTTGCCAATTGATTATCGATAATAATAATTTTATTCGCATCCACACGTTTTAACCATTTTGTAATAACCTGTCCATGAATTAATCGAGAATCGATTCTTACTAAACGAAATCGTTCCATTCTAATTCCCTCCCAATAATATTTTTTTGTCGATATATCGAATACCTTCTTGACTCACTTTAATTAAATCTTCAATATCATGTTTTTCGCTTTGGATAAACTGAGTGTAACTTTCAATCAACATAGGTAAGTTAACTCCTGTTAGAACTTGTCCATCTACATCTTTTAAGAAATAAGACGCAATATGAAAAGGTGTCCCACCATATAAGTCCACTAAAAATAATACATTATCTATTTTACTATTTATTTTATCCGTAACTCTTTCTCTAAAACTTTCGGGGGTGTCATCACTCTGTAATCCTTCAAAAACGACACTTTCGAGTTGACCAATTATCATAGCTGCACTATCGATTAGACTCTGTCCAAACTGTCCATGCGTTAAAACAACAATTTTATTCTTTTTCATTTTCAACCTCCATGTATTTTTTAACCGCTTTCAAAATTAGTATAAAGGACAAAGTACATTTTGTAAACCAATATATGTACTTTGTCCTTTATTTTTGTTTTGTGATACAATATAATGTAAGGAAACGAAGGAAGGTGTTACCATGATGTCTACATTTTTAAAGAATTTATTTCGACCGTATTCAAATGAATATAGTAAAACGGAAAAGAAGATTGCGAAGTATTTATTAAAAATTAATGTTGAAGTTTCAACTAAAACAATTAGAGAATTAGCGGATGAAGTTGGCGTTTCTAAAACGGCCATCTTTGACTTCGTAAAAAAACATGGCTTTGCGGGTTTTCAGGATTTCAAAATTGCGATTGCGCAAAATCATGACTTCTCTCGTGAGACTTCTGCCGAACTAGTTGCTTTCCCTGAAATCTTAACTCAAGATTCGGCTTATACGATTGCACAAAAAGTGATTCGATTCTCTGAGTCCTCTATCAAAGATTTGATCAATACATTTACAGAAGAACAATTAACCGAAATCTTAAAGTTGATTCATACATCTGAGAATTTGCATTTTATCGGACAAGGCTTGTCCTCTGTGATCGCATTAGATAGTTACCATAAGTTCACCCGGACAAAGTTCAATAGTAACTATGTAGCGGATTATCATATGCAATTAAGTCATGTGGCTAAGTTAGGGGAAAAAGATTGCGTTTTTCTCTTTTCGCATTCAGGAGAATCAAAAGAGATCGTCAATCTTGCGAAGATTTTAAAAGAAAGAAACGTCAATATTATCGTATTGACCGGAAATGAAATGGGAGAATTGGCACGGTATGCCAAAATTACATTAGTTGTTGATTCGGTGGAGTCATTTTTAGAGTCCGAATCATTATTATCTAGAACATTATATATTACAATGATGGATATCATTTATATTGCGGTGCTTTATAGTGATGAGGATCAGAACAAGGACTCTCTACAAAATATACGAGCAGCCCTTGATTATTCGAAGACTTAGTATAAATAAAAGAACGCCACATTATGGTTAACGTACAAACCGTAATGTGGCGTTCTTTTATCTTTTACCTAACACGGCATGGTATCTGAATACATGTTGGCTAATTAATTAATTAATTGAATTAACCATCAATTACGGGATACCTATAAACTAGTTAATAACTTAAAGTCAGCTATTCCATACCATCATCTTGATTGTTTTGAACAACTTTTACAAATTTCTAAAAAAACGTATTCTAGAAAGGTACGAACTGTTTTACAGACACTTGAAAAACGACTTAAGCCTATTGGGAAAAGCCTAATCTTTACACTATCTAATGGTCCAAATGAAGGTATTAGATAACTCGCCTTTTTTTATCCCCAGGTAAAAAGATTCAAGAGCTTTTGGTGAAATTAAGACCATAGTCTGGCATCCATACAAGTAATCTCTCTGTTATATAATCGAAATTTCTAATCAGTCCTACGGTTTTTTAATCAAATTTCTTTTAGATCATATTATTAAATACATTATCTAAATACTTCAAAAACACCAACACCCCTCTCTTCTATACATTTATGTGGTAAAATACTATCAACTATTGAATACCTAGGAATGATAAAATGAAAAAACAAGACTATATAAAATTTAATGAACTTATTGATCAACAAGTATCATCACATGACGGTGTAAACTTTATTCGATATATTGCAACAGATGAAGGCAAGAAATGTTCCGTTGTCTTAAAATATAAAAATGAGACTGATAATCCTAATTTTTATTATGGCTTGCACCCTACTTTTTCCCGTGAAGATTTTTTCACTGAGATAAAAGAAGGTAATTTTTCAAACTCAGAGAAAGTCGAACAATTTATGAACAAACAAATTACAAACTTCTCTTTGCATGATGAACAAGAAAAGTATAAATATGCTGTCTTTGCTCAAGTACTAATGAGATTGGCGTCTCGTTTTGGGATAAAAATGAATGCTAAACCTAATGTACTACATCTTTTTAAGAACTTATCTTCAATCTATTCAACACACTTTATTGAAAACATTACTTATAAAATTGATTCGACATCTGTTACTTTCCTAGGTTCTTTAACAGATGACATGCTTCAATTACTCACTAGCAATAACTTTGGCTTTTTATTCAATAAAGAAACTAAACAGTTTTCTCTAATAAATAAAGTTTCAAGCAGTAATCAATTTTTAGATTTTTTCACAGTTATTAAAGAGATAGACACCTCTCATCTCTACAGACTTAGTAATGGATCCGTCTATTATTCTGGTGTTATGCTGCGAGTGAAAAGTATAGAAAAAAGAGAGTCCACTTCTAATCCATTAATTCAAACGATTCGATTAAATGTAGAAAGAACGACTTTTTCAACATTAGATGCATTTGACTATAACGATATCCTGCAACACCCTATGCTTGAAAAATATTATGATATCCTATCTGAATTTGTACTAAATGAAGATAAAGCACAAGAAATGCTGTTTAAGAAAGAAAATTATCAATCAAATGATAAAATGATTAAAGCAGTCAATCAATATTTAGAGAATTCTGACAATACACATACCTTTGCAGTATCAGGAAACTTGGTTACTTCAGATAACTATTTAATAGCAGCTGAAAGAAATAGTCTGCTATTGATAATGCAACATATTATTGCTCTGTAAACGGTCAACGTGAATTTCGAGATACTAATGTCAACTTCTATAAAGAATCCGTTGAAGATGATTTTCCATCGCTTAGTGCTGATTCTAAGGAGAAAAATACATTTGCTGAAGAGTTAACTTGTGAGACAGAGGCTGAACTTAACATTCATAATTTAAGTCATAAATGGAAGTATTACGGAGTTTCTATACTTGGGATACAAAATAAGGATAGGGATCCACTACAAACTAGACGTATGCATTTTAATGTATTAGCTTATAATGAAATAAATGAAGAGCTCTTAGATGATAAAGATAGTTACCGAAATGCAATTGAAAAATTTGAATATAAAAGTATACAGGGTTTTCGCATACATTTCAATCGAGATGTAAAAGATAAAATAAACACACAAGTTACACCCGCAACAAGATTTCTCGCAGAAAATGACTCTCTGTTAACAAACTTGGTTGCAATTCCATTCTTATTGATTACAGGTCCTTCAGCGAGTAATCATCCAACTGAATCTATACAGTTTATCGTTACCATAGTCCTAGCTATTTTTGTACTCTTAAATGGTCTTAATGATTTTATTTATTTTGTAAAACAAGCTCATATGAGAAGAAAACACATAGAAACTTATCATAAAATTAAAAATAAACAATCTGTCCAATTAATTGAACAAGCCTATTGCATATAGCGTTCTAATAAGACCATAAAATCGCGATTACCTGAGCCAGGTGAATCGCGATTTTTTGAACCGGTCTAGTCGGAGGTCTCTGAGCCAGTTTTCATTCTGAGAGAATCTCCATAAATAAAGATATGGTAGGAATTTGAAACGGCTCGATCAAGTATGGCATCAGCAATCGCTCCGCCCCCAAGTTTTTTGTGCCATTCACCAGTCTCCATTTGGGAAGAAACAATGAGTGAACGATCTCTACTTCTTAATTCAAAAACCTCCATTAAATATTTTTGTTCATGTTCAGTCGTAGGTGTTAAGAGAAAATCATCAATGACAAGGACATCTAACTTGGCTATTTTTTTCAAATAGGCTGTTAATTTATCTTCTAAATCGGCTTGAGCCATCTCAGTCAGCAAGTCATACATTCTAGTGTATCGAGCCGTATAGCCTTCTTCAATCACATAGCGGCATAATGCATTTGTGATGTAAGATTTCCCAGTGCCGGTGGCACCTTGGATAATAATATTTCTATGATTCGTAATGAATTGGCAGGTCATTAATTGGTCTATTGTATCTTTATTCAATCGACGACTAGGCGAATAGTCAATTTTTTGGACATGTGCTTGAGGTTGCGAGAGTTTGGCCTGTTTTAAGTTTCTTTGAATCGTATTATGGCGTCTAGTCTGGTATTCATCAACGACAATCTCTTCTAGAATATCTAAGGTTGATCGTTTGCCACTCAATGGGTCACCGTACAAATCAACCAATCGATCTGCCATAACGGGCAATCTCATCTTTCGTAAGTATTGAGTAAGTTCATTAATTCTTTCGATTGAATTTGTCATAATAATCGGCTCCCCTTAAGTAAGATTGTTCAGATTTTGTAGAAGTGTTAAAATTGGATTGCGTAATAGGACTTTCTATTAACTGCTTAATTAATTTGAAGTTTGGATGACTCGAGCGTTCTAAAGCGTAATGGCAGGCTTTATCTAGTCTTTGGTCGGAATGGGTGTCTGCCATTTTTAATATTGCATGAACTCTTCGGTAATATTGTTGTTCAGGACCTTGTGGGAACATCCTAGAAATAACTGTGTGGACATTTGGTCCAATTCGGCTAGCCCAATTTAAATATTTCGTACTATTCCACTGTCCGTAGTTCTTACTATCTTCTGGCAAGTGTGCTGGATTTGTCGAATATGCGCCAGCTTGCGTACCTTCGGTCGAGTGCTCACATAAAAATTGGTTATTATGATAGATTTTTACATGGGTTGAATAAATTTTAAGGGTTACTTTTTCTCCAATATACTGGAAAGGGACGGAGTAGTAGTGTTTATTTAGGGTGATATGACTATTATTGTAGACTTTGGCTTCTTTGAATTCGCATAATTCATAAGGATAAGCTGGGAGAGGTTTCAGTGTTTCTTGTTCAAACTCTTCAAATACCACTAAGCGACTGCCTTCTTTTTTCTGAAAAGGTTTGGCGTTAAATTCATCTAAAGCTCTTAAGAGATACTGGTTATATTCTCCGATACTAAAGAATTGAAGATTTCTCATACGACCGATTATATAAGTCGTTAAATGTTTCACGTGGTTTTCAACAGCGGCTTTGTCCTTCGGACGAGCGACACGAGTTGGAACAATAATCGCTTGATAATGATTGGCCATATCTTCATAAGTTGGATTCAATACGAGGTGTGTTTTCGTATGTTTAGTGACACCTGTACGAAGATTGTCAGGGGTTAAAATAGTGGGGACACCGTTAAAATACTCAAACATTTTGATATGTGCATCAATCCAGCTAGCCATTTTTTGATCGACACAAGCTTGAGTATAGGTGTAATTACTAAAAGGTAAGGTAGCAACGAATAGTTCACCTTTGACGATTTCTCCGGTCATGGGATCAATCCATTGTGGACGTTTTCCGCTCCAGTCCACTTGGACTTGTTCGCCCGCCTTGTGATGAAGTACATGACTGAAATTATTTTTGTACAAATGGTCATTAAAGTGTTTCTTAAATTGAGTTAATTTATAGTAGACCTTATTATTTAAACGGCATTCTTGAGCGTATTCTTCCCATAGCAATTGCATGGTTACTCCAGGTTTGGCTAACTCTTTAGAAAGCTGTTTATAGTCAGGCATCACATAATATGATGTTTGCGGTTCATCTTGTCTTTCTGTGGCTTAAAGGCTAATAAGAGATCCTCCATGGACCATTTAACAACTTCGTCGTATGTCAACTCCTTTTCTTTTGCGATTTTAATTGTCCTTGTGACTGTATTTCGACCAGAAGAAACCAATTTAGCAATTTGCCTTAAACTAAATCCGGCTTCATGAAGTCGAAGCATTTCTACATAATTGGGCATCATAGCACCTCCATAATATTTTGTGAGTTTTATCCCACGTATAATTTATACCATTGAGAGCACAAAAAAGAACCACAAAGTGGTTCAGAAGTTCCGATTTATGCGGCTCAAGAAAGAGCGTTTTCGGTGGTTCAATTTAATCCGACGAGGTGGCTCTTTTAGAGCGACATATCCACCTATGATAAATTGTTCAAGAAATATAAAGGTCATCCGATTTTATATGTGATGATGGGACTTTATATTTACCAGTTAACACAAGAATACTCAAATAGGTGATTATTACGCGCCTTCAGGCCCGCCTATTCGTCCTATCGAGTCTTTCAATATCCAATTGGAGTCCACTGGTACGCAGA
>CAMYQS010000061.1 GCA_947296835.1 uncultured Atopostipes sp. | reverse complement strand
AGTTAACATCATGAACACTGCTCGTAAACCAAAAACTATGGGTAACATGAGACAATACAAAGGCTTTAAAAAGAGTCGTAAAAAAGCGATTATTACCCTAACAGAAGCTTCTGCTGATATCGAAATTTTCGGCGAAAGCAACGATGAAGAATAATATTAACAAATAACGATAATTAGACTATAAAAATACAGAATCTAGATTATAAGGAGGGAAAACAGTGGCTATTAAAACTTATAAACCGACTTCAAACGGTCAACGTCATAAAACAAGTTTAGATTTCGCAGAACTTACTACATCTAAGCCAGAGAAATCATTACTAGTTAAGCAATACAAACGTGCAGGCCGTAACAACCAAGGTAGAATTACTACTCGCCATCAAGCGGGAGGCCACAAGCAACAATATCGTATGATCGACTTCAAACGTCAAAAAGACGGAGTCCGCGGTGTTGTTAAAACGATTGAATATGATCCAAACCGTTCAGCAAACATTTCCTTAGTACATTACGAAGATGGTGTGAAAACATACATCTTAGCACCTAAGGGATTAAAAGTAGGACAAGAAATCATGTCTGGTGTAGACGCTGATATCAAAGTAGGGAACGCATTACCATTAGTAAACATCCCTGTTGGTACTACAGTTCACAACATCGAATTAAAACCTGGTAAAGGTGGACAACTTGTTCGTTCAGCTGGAGGATCAGCTCAAGTATTAGGTAAAGAAGGTAAATACGTTCTTGTACGCCTAAGCTCAGGAGAAAACCGTTTAATCTTAGCATCATGTCGTGCAACAGTTGGCACTGTTGGTAACGAGCAACATGAACTAGTAAACATCGGTAAAGCAGGACGTAACCGTTGGTTAGGTAAGAGACCAGCTGTTCGTGGATCTGCAATGAACCCTAACGATCACCCACACGGTGGTGGAGAAGGTAAGACTGGTATCGGTATGCCGAGTCCAATGTCACCTTGGGGTAAACCAACTCTTGGTAAGAAAACTCGTCGTCGTAAGAGCTCAGACAAACTGATTGTTCGCGGACGTCGTAAATAATTAATTTTATACATTAACTAAATTAAAGTAACCAGAAAAAATAAAGGAGGGTAATCATGGCCCGTAGTTTGAAAAAAGGACCTTTCGTCGATGAACACTTAATGAACAAAGTCCAAGCAATGGATGAAGACAACAGACGAGTAATTCGTACTTGGTCTCGTCGTTCAACAATTTTCCCGAATTTCGTTGGACATACAATTGCAGTTTATGATGGTCGTAAACATGTACCCGTATATATTCAAGAAGACATGGTTGGACATAAGTTAGGTGAATTTGCACCTACACGTACATTCCGTGGACACGGCAAAACTGATAAGAAATCTTCAGTATTCTAAGAATTTGTGAAAGGAGGAAACAAAAATGGCAGATAAAGTAACAGCAGCTAAAGCTACAGCAAACAATATTCGCATTGCTCCTCGTAAAGTACGTCTGGTAGCAGACATGGTTAGAGGGCAAAACGTTGCAGATGCTATTTCTACCCTTCGTTTCGCAAATAGAGGTGCAGCGAAGCCAGTAGAAACAGTATTAAACTCAGCAATTGCAAATGCTGAACATAACTATGACTTAAACATTGAAGACTTATACGTATCTGAAGCATACGTTAACGAGGGACCGACTCTAAAGAGATTCCGTCCTCGTGCACAAGGTGCAGCTTCAGCAATCAACAAGAGAACTAGCCACATTACAATCGTGGTATCAGAGAAAGAGGAGGCATAAGAATGGGTCAAAAAATTCATCCAGGTGGTTTGCGAGTTGGCGTTATCCAAGATTGGGACGCTAAATGGTTTGCAAATGACAAAGACTTCGCAGACGTTTTACACGAAGACTTAGCTATTCGTAACCACATTGATACAGCTTTAACAGATGCTTCTGTTTCTCGTGTAGAAATCGAACGAGCTGCTAACCGTGTTAACATTTCAATTAACACTGCGAAACCAGGAATGGTTATCGGTAAAGGCGGATCAGAAGTAGATAAGTTAAGAAATCAATTAAACAAATTAACTGGTAAAAGAGTTCATGTAAACATTATTGAAGTCAAAAAACCAGAAATCGATGCAACATTAGTTGCAGAAGATATTGCAGAGCAACTAGAAAACCGTGTTGCATTCCGTCGTGCACAAAAGCAAGCAATTCAAAATGCTATGCGTGCAGGAGCAGAAGGTATCAAAACAATGGTATCTGGACGTTTAAACGGAGCAGACATGGCTCGTACAGAAAGCTTTTCAGAAGGAACAGTTCCACTACACACAATCCGTGCAGATATTGATTATGCACATGCTGAAGCAGATACAACTTTCGGTAAATTAGGAGTTAAAGTGTGGATCTCTAAAGGTGAAATTCTTCCTGAAATCGCAACTAAACCGGAAGGAGGAAAATAATCGATGTTAGTACCTAGACGTGTTAAATATCGTCGTCAATTCCGTGGTAAAATGCGTGGAGAGGCAAAAGGCGGTAAAGAAGTAGCATTTGGACAGTACGGTCTTCAAGCACTTGATTCTAAATGGATTACAAGTCGTCAAATTGAAGCAGCACGTATCGCAATGACTCGTTACATGAAACGTGGCGGGAAAGTATGGATTAAAATTTTCCCTCACAAACCAATCTCAGCTAAAGCAATCGGTGTTCGTATGGGTTCTGGTAAAGGGGCTCCTGAAGACTGGGTATCACCAGTAAAACGTGGAAAAATCATGTTTGAAGTTGGTGGGGTTTCTGAAGAAGTAGCATATGAAGCATTACGCTTAGCTTCTCACAAACTTCCAGTTAGAACGAGAATTGTAGCTCGTGAAGAAAGTGGTGACTCGCATGAAAGCTAAAGAATTAGTAGGTTTATCCACTGAAGATTTATTAGAAAAAGAATCAAATTACAGACAAGAATTATTTAACTTACGCTTTCAATTGGCGACAGGACAACTAGAAAATACTGCGCGAATTAAACAAGTAAGAAAAAATATTGCTCGAGTAAAAACAGTTTTGCGTCAAGCAGAAATTGCTCAAGAAGCATAATTGACAATTCCTTATAAAATAAAAAGGAGGCAATAAATTGACAGATCGTAATGAAAGAAAAGTTTACGTTGGGCGAGTTGTTTCTGACAAGATGGACAAAACTATCGTTGTTGAAACTACTACAAGTAAACAACATAAAAAATACCGTAAACGTATTAACCACACTACAAAATTAACTGCTCATGATGAAAACAACTCAGCAAAAGAAGGCGATTTAGTTGAAATTATGGAAACTCGTCCATTATCGAAAACAAAACGTTACCGTTTAGTTAGCGTAGTGGAAGAATCTATAATTCTATAATCCCAATAAAGAAGCTAGTTGAAGGGAGGACTCTGACATGATTCAAACAGAAACAAAAATGAAAGTCGCTGACAACTCTGGAGCACGTATCGTTAAAGTGATCAAAGTATTAGGTGGCTCTGGCGCACAATATGCAAATATTGGTGATGAAGTTGTTGTAGCTGTACAACAGGCTACACCAGGCGGCGTTGTCAAAAAAGGTGAAGTAGTTCGTGCAGTAATTGTTCGTACGAAAACTGGCGTTGGACGTCAAGATGGTTCATACATCAAGTTTGATGAAAATGCTTGTGTTCTAGTTCGTGATGATAAATCACCTCGAGGAACACGTATCTTTGGACCGGTTGCAAGAGAATTACGTAATAACAACTTTATGCGTATTATTTCGTTAGCACCGGAAGTACTATAATTAATTATCGAATACAAGGAGGTGCACGAAATGTTTGTTAAAACTGGAGACACAGTTAAAATTATTGCAGGGAAACACAAAGGCGAAACTGGTGAAGTAACTCGCGTATTCCCTAAAGAAAACAAAGTAATCGTAGAAAACATGAACATCGTTAAAAAACATGTTAAACCATCTGGATTCGGCCAAGAAGGTGGAATCGTTGAGCAAGAAGCAGCAATTCATGCTTCAAACGTTCAATTAGTTGATCCAGAAACTGGAGAAGCTTCAAGAATTGGTTACAGAGAAGAAGACGGCAAAAAAGTGCGCTATTTTAAAAAGTCAGGAAATACTTTATAAAATAGTAAGGAAGGGAGGATATCTCTGAAATGAATCGTTTAAAAGAAAAATACGATAACGAAATCGTAAATACATTAGTAGAAAAATTTGATTATTCATCAGTTATGGAAGTTCCTAAAATTGAGAAAATCGTTCTAAACATGGGTGTTGGTGACGCTGTTTCTAACACACGTAATTTAGAAAATGCAGTTAACGAACTTACACTAATCGCTGGTCAAAAACCAGTAATTACTAAAGCGAAGAAATCAATTGCAGCTTTCCGTTTACGTGAAGGTATGCCAATTGGAGCGAAAGTTACATTACGCGGTGAGCGTATGTATGACTTCCTAGACAAATTAGTTTCTGTTTCATTACCACGTGTACGTGACTTCCGTGGCGTAAACAAAAACTCATTTGACGGACGTGGAAACTATACTTTAGGTGTAAAAGAACAATTAATTTTCCCTGAAATTTCTTACGATGACGTAAGTAGAGTACGTGGATTAGATATCGTAATTGTTACAACTGCAAATACAGATGAAGAAAGTAAAGCTTTACTTTCTGAATTAGGAATGCCATTCCAAAAATAATCACGAGGAGGATTAAAAGAACATGGCTAAAAAATCGTTAATTGAAAAAAGCAAGAAACCAGCTAAATATTCTACACAAGAGTACACAAGATGTGAACGATGTGGTAGACCTCACTCAGTATACAAAAAGTTTAAATTATGCAGAATTTGTCTTCGTGAATTAGCTCATAAAGGACAAATCCCTGGATTGAAAAAAGCTAGCTGGTAAGATAGAAAGATTTGGAATAAGGAGGCTAATGTAATGGGAATGACAGATCCAATAGCGGATTTATTAACTAGAATCCGTAACGCAAGCGATGCTAAACATGCAAATGTTGAAATCCCTGCGTCAAACATTAAATTTGAAATTGCTAAAATCCTTAAAGAAGAAGGATTTATCAAGAACGTGGACTACATCAACAATGACAAACAAAACGTCATCAAGCTTGATTTAAAATATGGTCCAAATAACGAAAAAATTATTACTGGATTGAAAAGAATTTCTAAACCAGGTTTACGTATTTACGCTAAATCAGACGAAGTACCTCGCGTACTTAACGGATTAGGAATCGCATTAATTTCAACTTCAGAAGGAGTAGTTACTGATAAAGTTGCGAGAGCAAGAAACATCGGTGGCGAAGTACTAGCTTACGTTTGGTAAAATTTTAAATACAAGGAGGTGCGAACTGTGAGCCGTATCGGAAAACAACCAATCCAAATACCTGAAGGTGTAGAAGTAGAACTTAACGGAACTACTGTTACAGCAAAAGGTAAAAATGGAGAATTAACTCGAGAATTAAGTCCAGCGATAACTGTAGTCATTGAAGACAATGAAATTACATTTACTCGTGAAAACGACCAAAAAGAAAATCGTCAAATCCACGGTACTACACGATCACTTGTTGCAAACATGATTGAAGGAGTATCAGAAGGATTTGTTAAAAAATTACAAATCATCGGTGTTGGTTACCGTGCACAATTACAAGGAACTAAATTAGTTCTAAGTTTAGGATTATCACATCCAGTTGAGTTCGAAACACCAGAAGGAATCGAATTAGAAGTTCCTACAAACACTGAAATTATTGTTAAAGGTTACGACAAAGAAGCCGTTGGAGCTTTAGCAGCAAACATCCGCGCTATTCGTCCGCCAGAGCCATATAAAGGTAAAGGTGTACGTTACGAAGGTGAATTTGTTCGTCGTAAAGAAGGTAAAACAGGTAAATAATTCTTACATATTATATGTAGAATCTATTTGTTTGTGGTTACTAACAAAACTTAACAATTTATTCAAACTAAAAAACACAAAAAAAATAAGTCTAGAGGTGACATTGTGATTTCAAAACCAGATCGTAATATAACACGTAAAAAGAGACAACAACGAGTTCGTCGTAAGATTTCTGGTACTGCAGAGTGCCCACGTTTGAACGTTTTCCGTTCAAGTAAAAACATCTACGCTCAACTTATTGATGACGTAGAGGGTGTAACGCTCGCAAGTGCATCTTCTTTGGATATTGATTCTGAAGGAACTAAAGTTGAACAAGCTGCAGCAGTAGGTAAATTAGTTGCAGAACGTGCTAAAGAAAATAACATCACTACAGTAGTATTTGACCGTGCAGGATACAAATATCATGGTCGTATTCAAGCGTTAGCTGAAGCTGCTCGTGAAAATGGATTAGAATTTTAAGCAGAGGGGGAAAATAACAAATGGTAGAAAAAATTAACGCATCAGTATTAGACATCGAAGATCGTGTTGTTGAGATTAACCGCGTAACTAAAGTTGTTAAAGGTGGACGTAACTTACGTTTCTCTGCTTTAGTAGTCGTTGGTGACCGTAACGGACACGTTGGAATGGGTACTGGTAAAGCGCAAGAAGTTCCAGAAGCTATTCGTAAAGCTGTTGAAGATGCAAAAAGTAATTTAATTCGCGTACCACGTGTTGATACAACAATTCCTCATGAAGTAATTGGTGTACACGGTGGAGGTAAAGTTATGTTACGTCCAGCGGTTGCCGGTTCAGGAGTTTCTGCTGGTGGACCAGTTCGTGCGGTCCTAGAATTAGCAGGTATTGAAGACATTTCTTCAAAATCTCTTGGTTCGAGTTCAGCAATCAACATGGTTCGTGCAACACTTAACGGTATTTCACAACTTAAAAAAGCAGAAGACGTAGCTAAACTACGTGGAATTTCTGTAGATGAATTATTAAACTAAGGAGGATGACACAATGTTAAAGTTAACTTTAAGAAAAAGTTGGATTGGTCGTCCCCAGAAACAACTAAATATTTTAAAATCTTTAGGTTTCGGGAAAAAGATTAATTCATCTGTTGTAGTAAAAGATACAGATGCAAATCGTAAATCAATTCAAAAAATAACACACTTAATTGAAATAGAAGAAGTAACTGAATAATCTTCAAGAAGGAGGTGCCAATATCATGAAATTACATGAATTAAAATCAGCAGAAGGCTCTCGTAAAAAGCGTAACCGTGTAGGACGTGGACCTTCATCTGGAAATGGTAAAACTGCAGGACGCGGTCAAAAAGGGCAAAAAGCTCGTAACACAGCAGGACCAAACTCATGGTTCGAAGGTGGACAAACACCATTGTTCCAAACTTTACCGAAACGTGGATTCACTAACGTTAACCGTAAAGAATATGCAGTTGTAAACTTAGATACTTTAAACAAATTTGACGAAGATACTGAAGTTACTCCAGAACTATTATTAGAATCTGGCGTACTAAGTAAAGTAAAATCTGGCGTTAAAGTATTGGCAAAAGGATCAATCGATCGTAAGCTTACTGTTAAAGCTCATAAATTCTCCAAAGCTGCTCAAGAAGCAATTGAGGCTGC
>CAMYQS010000060.1 GCA_947296835.1 uncultured Atopostipes sp. | reverse complement strand
TCGCACTAGATACTTTTTTAGATTAGATGTGTGCTGGTAGCCTTGAACAATTAGTAAGACAAATATCGGGAACGCCAGCCGGCCAATCATGCGACTTATCATGTACCACTCTGATAAATCGGCCGCACTGTCCAGATTATAATATTGAATGATACCCGCACCGACATGATCAATGGTCATCGTAATAATCCCTAGCCACTTAAGCAGCGCTCCACTAATGCCCCCGTCTTTATATAGTGCTTGTTTCCTCATACTCACTCCACCTTCCACTCTATATAAATTCTCCTTATATTATAGAAGGAATCACGCAACGAATCGAAGATTTCGATGCCATTCGTGAAATTAAAACTAGATATGCTTGTGGTCATTCATTACTTTATTTAAGTGGTTGGTGAATCTTTTGTTATCTTTCAATATTGTTAGATTCAGTGTGCTACTTTTTCTCGAACGTCCCCTTCTAAAAAAAAGGCACAAACAAAAAAGCAGCCCCAAAATCGGGCTGCCTTGATTTAAATAATAATTAGTCTTGTAATAACACTTGGTTCGCTGTGATGATTGATAATTTATAAACATCTTCTTCAATGCATCCGCGTGATAGGTCAGCGATTGGTTTTGCTAATCCTTGTAAGATTGGTCCAATTGCTTCGAATCCACCTAGGCGTTGAGCAATTTTGTAACCAATGTTTCCTGATTGTAATTCTGGGAATACAAATACGTTTGCGTTTCCAGCTACATCTGATTCAGGAGCTTTCTTAGTTGCTACATCCGGGCTGAACGCTGCGTCAAATTGTAATTCACCATCTAATGCTAAGTCAGGCGCCTGCTCTTTCGCAATGTTCGTTGCGTCAACTACTTTAGAAACCATGTCTCCAGAAGCTGATCCCTTTGTAGAGAAGCTTAATAGAGCAACCTTTGGATCGATGTCGAACATTTTAGCCGTACGCGCACTTTCGATAGCGATTTCAGCTAATTGCTCTGCGTTTGGATCTGGGTTAATTGCACAGTCAGAGAAAATGAACTGGTCATTTTTACGTAACATTAAGAATGCACCAGACGTTAAAGTTACACCAGGACGTGTTTTAACGATTTGTAGAGCTGGGCGAACGGTGTCACTTGTTGAGTGAACAGCACCACTAATTAATCCATCTACAAGATCTAAGTATACAAGCATTGTACCGAAGTAGTTTCCGCCTTTTAGAATTTCACGGGCTTGTTCTTCGGTTGCTTTACCGCTACGACGTTCAACGAAAGCTTCAACCATTTCATCAAATTTGTCGTAGTTTTCTGGGTCATAAATTTCAATGTCTGTTAAGTTAAATCCTTGCTCTTCAGCTGCAGCATAAATTTCTTCTGGGCTACCAACTAAAACTGGCTCCAATAATTCTTCACGCTTCAAACGCACAACTGCACCTAAAATACGTGGATCTGTTGCTTCTGGGAATACGATACGAATGTTTTTCCCAGTAATTTTATTTCTTAACGATTCTTCTAAACTCATCAAAAACCCTCCATTAACTTTTATACCCTTATACTACCAAGAATAGACACAATTTGAAACGTTTAATGATCGTCTTTTTGAAATTAAAACCCCTTCTCATCACAGACTTCTTGAATATAAAAGTTTGTGAAATGAGAGCGTATCAGTTGAAAAGTTTGCCATATAAAATTATGATTACTTTATATACTTTGTTTCAATTGTTACAAAAAGTACCTATAGTTATTACAATATGTTACAATTAGATTAGTAAAAAATATACTGCAAAGGGGGAGCAGAGAGATGAAAAAAAATCGTTTATTTAAAGTTCTATTTTTAAATTTTGTGATACTCTTTACGTTATTTTCGCCGAGTATCCCTGATTCGTTTTTTTCACTTGGAGCTCCCAGGACGGTTTACGCTCAAGATGCCGTCCTCCAAAATACGAACCTGAGATGGAATCACGATTTAATGAATATCGAAGAGGCCTGGACAGATGGGTACACTGGTGAAGGTGTAACCATCGCAATTCTCGATACAGGTTTCTATCATAGACATCCGGACATTGATATGATGGGCGGTTACTCTGTTTTCTCGGATGATGCTTGGTCCAATGACCATTCCGGACATGGAACACATATTGCCGGCATCATTGGAGCAAATCAGGAGTCAAATTACCCGGGTATTGCGCCCGGCGCAAATATTTATGGTATTAAAATCTATCATGAAGATGACATGGACGATCAAGGCTATGTCTCAACGACTGTAGATAGTCTCATCAAAGGAGTCCGTCAGGCAATTAACATTGAAGCGGATATTCTTGTCATTAGTTCGGGTCTGACCTTTCACGATCAAGGACTGCACGATATTATAGTTGAAGGTTATAACGCAGGCATGCTAATTATCGCAGCATCGGGTAACGGAAACACATCGGTTAACTACCCAGCAAGTTACGAGGAAGTTATTGCGGTCACGGCGATTGATGAGAAAATGGAACCTGCTTTAGATATTATTTATGGAAAAGAAAACGACTTTGCAGCCCCTGGAGTAAACATCGGTGGCCTATCCATTCCTGAAAGTGCTTATAGTTTCCCGTACATTTTCATGAGTGGTTCGTCGCAAGCAACTCCTCACGTTGCGGGGCTCACAGCGATTATTATGCAAAAACACAACGTTAGAGGTCAAGAAGCACGCCAATGGATGCGTCGCTATGCCATGAGCCTTGGTGACGAGAATTTATACGGTCACGGTTTGTTGCAATACGCTTCAGATCCGAGTGACACCGATATTGTTGAAGACGCGCCGGAAGACAATGATGACATGGAAAACGAAGAAGAAGTCCAACCTGCAAGCGAGGATAACGGTGAAGGTGAAACCATAGAAGAAGTCGGTTCTGTTCGAAAGCCTGACTCATCACGTGCGCCTGACCCGGATGATGCGGATGTTATCGAATCAACCGAGTACTATCAAACGGATCCAATTGAACAAGAGGGTCGCCTCGTATTAGGTTATGATGTGTTACCAATTGTTGAGTCTGGTGGAACACTTGAAATTGTCTTAAACGAGTATGGTTCCCTCTATTTAACAGCCGATCAAATAAAAGAAATACGTGAGCGAAACATTCGATTGGCGTTATCTAAAGCAAACGTCAGCTGGTACATCCTACCGGGTAACTTTTTATCCGGAGAGGCTCATCTCCGTTTTTATGAAGGAATGCCTGTAGGTATCGCCGGCCAAACCGGTGCAGTGTCACCACTCTATACCATCTCAATTTATCAAGCAGGTGTGCGACAAAACTCTCACCCAACTTGGATGGAACTACGATTTGATACCGTTGACTTACCTGGAACGAATTTCAGGCAGTACGACGGTTATCGTTATGACAAAGTAAAAAAAGAATGGTCACGAACCCTAACTGAAGTAGGTAACGAACAAATTATTCTACGGACAAGACATACCTCATCACTTGGCATCTTTGACCCAGAAAATATGAACGAGCCCGCCCCGCAAGAACAGGATATAGCGGAAGAAGAAGTAGAAGAAGAGGTTGAAGGTCCGAATTATTCATTTGAATTGTTCTTGAATCCATTCTTTATTGGAGCCGTTGCACTAATTTTGTTACTGATTATTGCTCAATTTGTTAAACACAAACGCCAATAATAAGAACAAAGTTGTTTTAAACAAACCTTAAAAACCCTGTTATATTCACTATCGTATGTTTCAAGATTGTGAAATAACAGCCATAAACAGCCTTTAGAACCTCTCCTTGCTATACTATATGAGCAAAGGAGAGGTTTTTATATGTCAGAAAATACATTGGTTACTTTAACAGCAAACGGGAAACAAGAAACTGGAACAACAAATAGCGTGACCATCCGCGACTTCGATCCATTTTACATCGATGAACGAAAAGAAATTGGTGGGAATAACGAGGGACCAAACCCATTAGAGTACTTCTTAGGGGCACTCGGTTCATGTACATCGGTTATCGCAACCATGATTGCTAAAGAACAAGATTTCACCTTTACGAATTTGGAGTTTTCAGTTGCTGGAGACCTTGATCCACGTGGATATAAAGGTGTTGAAGGCGTTCAAACATATTACCAAAGTGTCATAGTGACCGTCGTTGTTGAAACAGAAGAAAGTGACGAAGCTTTTGAGACTCTGACCAAGGCAGTCGAAAAAAGATGTCCATTATACAATTTATTAGAGGACGCTGGCGTGCAAGTGACATCAAATTGGACTAAAAAGTAAATCTAAAAAAATAAGACCGGTGCTCTACATTCAAAATAGAATGCGAGTACCGGTCTTTTATCTTGCATTAAAATCTTCGGTTGTAACGGTAGCGTGAACTTGGCTTATTACGTAATTTATAAACTAACGGGTTCACAACCCCTAGTAAAATGATTCCAATAAACAAGTACAAGGTAATGCTATCCGGCACTAATTCAAAGGTCTCTACTAAACTACTTTCTGCAAAGAAAATCATTGTCGCAATCAATATTTCAATGACTGATATAGTTAACACTAAACTAAATGAAATCCCTCTGCGTTCTCCATCTTTGAATAACGAAAGAAAGAAAAACACGCTCAGTATAACAAGCATCAAAATAAACACTGGACGGAAATCCGTAAATAGCGCTTGTTGAATAAAAAGGTTCATTGAAAAACTCCTTCTCTCTCTAGTCCTCTTATTGTAAAGCCCATTGCCTGAAAATACAAATTGAATCCTTCTTATTCAGCAACTTTTACAAGCTGTAGCGTTCGTATCAAGCTTGGGTAGATTTTATCCCCATTTTGTAACGCAATTGTTGGGTAGTCTTTGCTCATTTCTTCCACATTTTCCTCTTCCATTTCAACCGTTTGAATCAATTCATAAACAGCTGGCTCTTCTCCTTCTCGAAAACGGATCAACTCCGTATTGTGGGGCGCTTGCACGGTTTGTATATGATAATGACCGGCTTCAAAGTGTTCGCCTACTTCATAGATACCTGCCGTTAACGTCACACTCGCCCCATCTGTAACAATCGGTTGTTGAAAGTCTAGTCGTTCCAGATTCACTAATAATTCAGGTGGATCCATTAAGACATAAGGGTCTTCCGGAAACTCACCGGTGTAAAATGCTGTAATCTGTGGATCATCACCAATAATTTCAATCTCGTGACCTTCAATAAAATCAACTTGCGCCACTAATTGACCATAATCACTGTGAAATAAATTTTCGAAGTAAACGTCAGCCGCTTCATCCCGAATCATGAGATTACCGACATGTACCGCGTTGTTCTCACTCGTAAAGACACTTTCATTCCCTATAAGCGAAACACGTCCAGCAGGAATATTTTCCCCAATGGTGTACGTGCCTTCTTCTAATAATACAGGGTCGGCATTCGTGTATGCTAAACTCGACTCTTGAATCGCTGCGCTAAAAGGATAGCGGAAATAGAATTCTTTCTCTGTCCCCACAATTTCACGGGATGTTTGATACGCTTCAATCGCCTCTTCATTTGGCGCAACCGGCTCACCGTTGTATAAGGGTTTGCGAATACCACTGAAGTCAGAACAACCACTTAGTAAAAGTGTCAGCCCAAGTAAACTCGTTGCCAGCAGCTTTCCTCTAAATTTCTTCATCAGCTTCGCTCCCTCTATTAAATGAGTGGATGCGTAGTCCGTATAGGTGTGAGTAGTATTCAGACGTCCCCATCGGTGCGATTTCAATACTTTGTAGTGCCATTTGACGCAATGCCGAAAACAGTCGCTGGTCCTCTTCTTTGGTTAAATCAGAAATTGGAATACACAATACATTGTTACTTAATAAAATCGTGTTCTCCGTAACAAGTCCTTTATCGGCTAAACGAGCATATTGGTCTTCCGTACAAATAATTTTATAGAAGAACGGACGCTCTTCATTTAAATCATTAATGCGGTGTAATTCTTTATCTTTTAAGAAAAAGACTTTGTCTGCATACTCATCTAAGTTATCTAATAAGTGAGACGCAATAATCACAATCTTGTCTGCGGCACGTAATTCGATTAACACATCCGATACCAGTGACACGTTTTCTGGGTCTAAACCGTTCATTACCTCATCCATAAACATAATCGGTGTATCTGCTGCGACCATCATCGCAAAACATAGACGCTGACGCATTCCTAGTGAGTACTCTTGTACTTTACGGTCCACGTAACCTGCCATCTCTAAACGTTCAATAATTGCATCAACTTCGGTTTCTCGTCCGTCCCAAATTTCAGCATACATTTCAATATGCTCTCGGCCGGAGAAGTTCTCGAATAAATCACCTTGATCCGGGAAAAATGTTATTTGTTTGTGAAGTGCTAAAACGTCTTTGTCACTTGCGGTATATTCTTTATCATCAATTGTAATCTTGCCTGATTTCACCGGTATGAAACGCATAACTGCGTTGAAAAGCGTTGTTTTCCCTGTACCATTCGGTGCAACAAGTCCAATCAGTTGGCCATCTGTTAGTTCAAAAGAAATGTTTTTTAATACCTCGAAGTCTCCATATGAGACCGATAAATCTTTAATTTTTAACGTCATACTTGTTCTCTCCTTTGTAAGCCTGCAGTGGTTGTTGGGATATATGAAAAGACTTTCTTAAATGTAAATTCGAGAATTAAAATAATCACTGCATATAAGATAAAGCTTTTATACCAAACAACACCAGTCAGTCCCGTGTCCATAGCTGTTGTTCCTTGTAAGACATCGAAAATATTCAAGTACAAGCTCGGTTGCCATGAACTAAACGCAGGAAGCACTTGCCAAATTTGAGGCACAAAATAAATGGCACTGACTAATATAATCGTTAAATAAATATTTTTAAATATCCAGCTGAGTCCCGTTGTCATACGAATCAGCACAAGGGATAAGACCAGAATCATCGCTAGCGCAATCAAGATGTACTGCCACATCGGGATATAGTGAATAACGCCCCCGTGATAGATAGAAACCGGATAATTGAAACTTCCAGCCGTATCCATTTGTAAACTTACCACGTAGCTCGCAACATGTCCTAACAGGACCGCTACAATAAATAGCCCCCATAGGATTCGACTGCGTGAGCGCCACTGAGCTTTCCAAGGTATCGGCAAACCTTGCGTTACACTCCAGTTCTCTTCTTGATCCTTACTGAAATGATCCGCTGCAAATAATGCGATAAGTAAAAACAATAATAGTCCAGCCAGTAAGTCGACACTGGTTTTCATCATTTGTGCCGCTGAGAATGGATTCCATTCAATATCTAACTGACTTTCTTCCAGCGCATCGAAAAAGCGCGCTTCCTCTTCTACTTCATGTAATGGCGGAAGATACTCTTCCACTAATAAATCATACGATTCAAATTCTGTTGCTTCATATAAGAACAAGTTGTTGTCGACGACTGTGCGTCCACTTTCAATATAGTCCGGTAATAATTCGAATCCTTCAATGTTGTTTCCTTTTCGTTGCCCTAATATATAGCGGCTGATGCCTAATGCGACTGAGTTGCCACCTAAACGTTGCTGCACTTCTTGTCCGAGCTCACCCTCAAAATGATCTTTC
>CAMYQS010000059.1 GCA_947296835.1 uncultured Atopostipes sp. | reverse complement strand
GTTATGGATATGAAGAAGGTTACACTGACCCGGCTCTTTACGAATATGATGAACCAATGTATCTTCGCGAAAATCGCCAAAGATACTATGATAACTATACCGTTAATAGATATGAAGATTATAATGAGAATATATCGAATTTATCAATATCAATATTAGAAGAGAGGACAGCTTTACAAGCTATTATCCGACATTTACAGAGTTATTTACCTACTATATTGATTATTATGGCTATTTTATTTTCCATGGATATTTTTTCAAAGGATATGAAACATCAAACTGTTGTTCAGAATATACCACTTTCAAAATATAAGAATAGTTGGGCAAAATCTTTGGTTGTGCTTACGGCTTTAACATTGACAATCTTTTTAGGGTTTATAGTATTTTCTATTCCAATTATTATTAAGCATGGTTTTGGTAGTTTCAGTTTACCCATACCAATTTATGGATGGATATTGAATAATACTTATGGTGGACAAGATGGTATATGGATTTCTTACAACATAGGAACTGTTTTGCTTCAAGCAATCATTTTATTGTATTTAATTTTTATCATATTTACTCGAATCATATATTGGATTAACATTTACATAAATCGGACTTATGTAAATGTACTTACTATTCCAGTTCTTTTTATCAATCAGTTATGGCATCGTTCAGGGATTACATATAGTACTTCAGTATATAACTATCTTCCAGCGACCTATTTTCGTGTTGGACAAGCTCTTACGGGGCAACTTAATTTTTTATATTTATCAAACACAATTACCTTCGGGACAGGTTTAATTTCTCTGGCTATTACTTTGTTTTTTCTAGAATGTATCATAATAGGTAGTTTGGCTATCAAAAGAAAAGTTTTTAAAAAAATTGGGAGGAGGACAGTGGATTGAAAGATTATTTTTTCTTCGAACTAAATTTATTCATGAAGCAAAAGAAAACAACAATATTTGCTGTTACTTTGATAATTTTCTTAATCAGTATAATTATAGCAATAACTTTTGAGGGATTAGGAGATGAAGAAAAGAAATTAGCTGAGGATCTAACTCAAACCCGAATTGTTACTCAACAAGTTCAAAATTATAGTGCGGACGATGAAGAAACATCGAATTTTATCGAAAATTTATACTTGCAGCAAAATTTAATTGCTAGTAAGTCAAATGGTATAACATTTAATAATGATAGCTGGTTTATTGATTCTGGCATTAAATTAGCAGAGTTAAGGCACTCAATGTTAGGGAATGAATTATTCAATGGAATGCCTGATTCGTTGTTGCCGCAAGAAGATGTTATTTTAAGAGAACTAGTTGAATTAGAAGAAATACAGAATCAATCAGTCCCAGTTCAAGTGAATCTTAAAAGTGCAACAGGTGTTCTCAAATCCTCATTATTTTATTTTGGGTATTTAGCATTTTTCTTTACCCTAGTATTTGGTAGTAATATTATGACTGATGATTTCAATCATTCATCAATGGTTGAAAGCTATCCAGTTAACCGTCTACGAAAAATTTTCATAAAATTATTTATCAATTCTTTTAGTATAATGGGAATAATAGTTCTAATATTACTCATAATGTGTATCATCTTATCTTTCATATGGGACTTTGGTGACTTATCTTATCCTACAGGAGTGTATTTATTCGGCAGTTTTAAAGCGATTCCTTTTTGGTTTTATATATTATTATTTTCCTTTTATTATTTCATTTTAATAATGCATGCTTTAGTGTTGAGTATGGTCCTGAATCTAGTATTGAAAAATACTATGGCTACTATTTTAGTTGGCCTAATATTATTTATCACGCCATATTTATATAATCCATCAACTAATTATTTTGTTTTTTTACCATTTCATTATTATAATATAACAAGTTTATTTAATGGAACATTTGCGACTAAAATCTCTCCAAATATGCACATAGGTCTTGGATCAATAATATTGATCATTTATATGATATTTCTAATAGTATTAATTGTTCACATTCAAAAAAGAAATATAAAAACGGGGGGTTATCAATATGAATAAATCTAATAAATTGCTAATTATTTTCTTGACAACTTTACAAATACTTTTAGGTTGTCAAATTGAAGGCGAAGAGGCAGTTGATGTTGAAAGGCCATCTCAAAATGAAACGTCTCAAGTAGATAAAGTAGTAAGTGAAGACGAAGTAGACAAAAGGGTTCAAGAAGAGGCGGAAAAACTCAAAGAACAAATATTTAATTTCGAAGCTGTAGATATAGAAAAAGCAACTCACCAAAACTTACCACATAAAATCAGTGTTCGAGGCCTTGAAAATATCGTCATATTATCGGATGATGTAGAGGAAGAAGGGGAATATACACTAGAGTCCTTCAGGATAACTGAGGATCATTTTATGTTTGTGTATGTTAAAAAGAATCCAGAGACAGATGAGTCTGAAAGAGTAACTATTTATTTAGAGAAAATAGCTGGAGAAGAGAATAACTATATTGAAAGAGAAACAGGTACTCAATATATAAGTACATATCCTTAAATAATATATATAGCAATTAACAATCGGGGGATTGAAATGATACATGTTAAAAATATAACACATTCTTTTGGAGATAAACTTATTTTAGAAGATGTTTCATTTTCACTTGAGAGAGGAGAAATTATAGGTTTAGTTGCTCCAAATGGTACTGGTAAAACAACGTTATTAAATATAATTATGAATTTTATTTCTCCTGATAGCGGGGAAATCACTTTTGAAGACAAAGGAGAGTATTTAGATTATTCAAGTTCAAATAAAGAAGTTGAAATGCATAAACGTATTACTTTTTTACCGGAGCTCGAACATTTATATGTAGATTTAACAGGAAAAGATCACTTGAATTATTATGCGAGTCTTTGGCCAGGAAAAGTCAACGTGAATAATATAATTAACCGATTAAATATAGAGTCTTATGTTTATAACAAAGTAGGAACTTATTCACTGGGAATGAAACAACGTCTTGCATTTGCGATGATGTTATGTGCGAATAGTCCAATTATGTTGATGGACGAATTAATGAATGGATTAGACCCAGAAAATGTGGATTTACTTACTGAAATATTGATTGAGTTAAAAGAAAATGGGAAAACTATATTGATTGCTTCTCATTTATTAAACAATTTAGATATCTATGCAGATCAATTAATCTTAATAAAAAAACAAAATATTATTGTGAAAAATTATAAGTTCCATGAAGAATTGTCGAATAATTATTTAAAAGTTTCTCTTACAGAAAGCAAATTAAAAGAAATCCAAAAACATTATGATTTTCCTAAAAATTCACAAATGATGAATAAGAATCTGTTTGTCATACCCTTAACTGAAATTGATCAAAGTACGATTATTGATATGATGAACATATTCCTTAAACATAATGTTTTTGAAGTTTCAATATCATCTTTAGGAGCAAGTGAGTGGTATGACTTCTACTATAGGAATCCAGACTACTGAATAAATATTTATATAAATTTGTTTTTTGTCAACACAACTACAAAAGGACTTCAATTTTTTAAGAAATTTGAAGTCCTTTTAAAAAACACTTTTATTTTTTTAGAAAATAATATACTATATACATTTTACAGTGACTATTTAATACGTTTGTTATATAATCTACTTCTATCTTTTATTAAGTAATGTTTATAGTTCTCAAATAATATTTCAAAGCTTTTTATATTCTTATGTTTTCCTTCGATACTTATTTTTAATTTTGAGATATCCTTAATAACCTGTTGATAGTCTTTATTATTAATAGTTTGAACAATCTTTTCTAATTCTATGTTCCCCTTACTAATTGTCAAGCTTTCAACCGCTGACTGAAAAACTTTATCATCTAATTTATCATTATTAAAATTATCCAACAGTTTTGTTAATTCTGAAATTTCTGTCGCTTTTTTCTCCAACTCCACAAGTTCTTTTCTGTCCTTTTCTAGCGAAAGGGTAGTCCGATCTATATAATTTTCTAGCTGCTTAAAACTACCAATACCAAGTTGATGCAAACGATAAATCGTTTGAGAAATGGCCAAATTGTTATGATTTATTCCTTAATATTGCAACCCTGGATTCTCTTTAAATTTATCATTTTTAGACAAATCAATGACTCGTTTGATGTAACGTTCAGGAATTGGCTTTTCTTCAATATCTTTAACATCTAAAAACTCTGTATCGATTCTTAATTGCAACATAGATTCTTGATAACGATAACCAAGACTTCGGCAACGAATAAATCGTTGTTGACCGTTATTTTTATGTTTAAAAGCCAAGTGTTTTCCTTCTTTTATGTCATAGTTATCACTCATTATTTCTTTGAATTCATCTAAATTTATGGACTTTTTCAATGCGAAATCTATGTCTTTTCTTAGCTGATATCTGAACGTATTTTTGTACTTTCCTTTTGACTGATGTGGATCTTCAAATTGTTTATTTTTCTCTGCATTTTCAATGACATTTAAACCATATTCCAAGCACAAGCTATCACTTATTTCTCGAATATTGTGATAGCTTTTTTTGTTGGAATTGTAGCACTTATAGTCTATGAATGAAACATTATTAAACAGAATATGGTTGTGTATATGACCTTTATCCACATGGGTCGCAAGTACATATTGATACTTACCTTGTAGATGTTTATCCGCCAATTGTAAGCCGATTTGATGAGCAATATCTGTTTCAACTTCTCCAGGTTTAAAGGATTGAATGATGTGTCTTGCGATGACTTTTCGGTGCGTAGAGCGTTCGTTATTTAGAACATTCTCAAAGCTTTTTTGCACTTCATTTTCATCACACATAAAAGCCGAAACTAAATCACCATTTTCTGTTTTTAAAGGGTCTTGAATATACTTCGAAACAGCGTGAATATTGATCTTAATGGGATGAATTTTAGTCGTTGCCATTGGTATCAAACTCCTTTGAAATCCAAGCAGAGTTTTGATTCAATTCAGAACGCAATTTGTTCAATTCATGTTTTATTTCTTTCACAGAATCTTTCAATTCTTGCACATCATTTTTCGTGACTTCATCATGCGAATTGACTCGCCGAGCCACCTGATTTATATTCGTTCCGATTCGATTTAATTCATAAGAAATCTTCGCATAAGGAGCAGGATTTTCGATAAACATGACAGGGTGAAGCAGACGATCTCTTGCGTAAGAAGAAAGAGTTTTATGCTGACTTTTCGCTGCATATTTTCGAATGGCATTTTTTTCAGATTTTGTCAATCTGACCTCGATTCTGTCGTCCATCTTTTCGTATTCTATTAATATATCCTTTGTCATTTCCTATCATCCTTTTCACAATCTTTTGGTTAAAGGAATCGATAGAAAAATATATTATTTTCTTAGACAAATAAACGGTAATCGACTCGTTAAAGAGTAGGGGGATTGGGGGCAGAGCCACCAACAAGCTGAACCATTACAAGACGCCGAGCAAGGCGGGTTGTAATGGTGAAATCAGTAATTGTACGGACAATTACTGTGCTTGCTTATTTCAAATTCCTCCAAATACCGATCGAATCCAGGGAGCCAAGAAATGACCCCTTCAAATCAGCTAGAGTATAAAACACCAGAAAAATAAATACCAGTTTTTTGTTGCTTTTTATTTTTTGAACACGTATCATTGCAAATAATTCAGACACTAGAAAAGAGGAAAGCACGCTTACATTTCACAAAGTGTAGAAAGGGGAAGACCAATGATTTTAGATTTTTACATCATCCATTTGTCTATACATGAAGACTTAACGGATCATACGGTCAAAGGATATTATTACGTCGCAAAGACTTTCTTAGACTTTCACAAGCAAACAGAAGGAGATATGACGCATGCTGTTCAAGAATTTTTAAAAGAAAGTATTTATGAAAGACAGAATGTGAATTCGACTTTGAATTATAAAAAGGCAGCCTTGAAGAAATTTATTCGTTTTCTTCAACATTTCGATGAAGAAAAATTCGACTATAATTTCAGTCGTTTAAAGAGAAGTACATATGAACGGTTGCCTCAATTTTTATTCGATCCAGATATTGAACGGATTCGAATGATCGTCAGAAACTCCAACCAGTTGGAAAGTATCGGTAAATTGATTATCAGTTTTGCGGTGAATCATGGAGCAATTCCAAACGAATTACAGCAAATCAAATTTTCAGATGTCGATTTACAAGATGAATCAATTATCATGAATCGAAATGATGTCCAACGTTTTATGTTTTTAACGGAAGACGATCTTAATTATCTAGATGCCTATGTGGAGTCCATTAATGAGTTTAACTTGGATTATTATTTGTTGAGCAATGATGACAAACCTATCTCTTACCATCAACTGACGAAGCCATTAAAATACCTTTCCAATTATTTTAAACAAAGTGTGACTTTTCGGAAACTTAGAAATAGTTTTATCGTGAGTTGCCTTAAACACAATTTAAATTACATTGTCATAAAAAATTACATGGGAATTAAAAGTGTCAAAGCGATTGAACGTTATGAAAGGATAAATATCCACCGCTTAAGGGGCGTGTACGAGCTCGTTGATAATATGCGTGGAGAACTATCCATCGAAAGCACCGTCAAACGCATTTCAGACAACCTGACTTTCTTAGAAAATTACAAAGAATCACCAAATGAAATAATTAAGCGTGCAGAAATAAATTAAAATTTACGATGAAACGCTTGCAATTCATTTTGAGGTGTAGTATGGTTTAGCCAATAAATTGAATACAAAAAGTTCAAGGTTACTTTGCGATGCACAAAACCTATGTCGGTGAGCTTCCCACGATCAGCCATCGGACTATTGCATAAAGAAATATGCTGCTAGGCCTTGAAAGATACTGCTGAATAAGCGATATAGGCTATGTTTTGACAGCCCGTGGAACGGTTGGTGAAACGGAGACGCGATGACGGCTTTGACAGAGCGACCAAATGAGATGCAAACGTGTTAAAAAGCAAACGGTAGAAAAATATTTTTAGTAATATTTTTAATCTTTAATTGTTTTTATACCGTTCGGTACAAAACTTTCAAAAGTAGACACCCAAAAGAGCACGAAACAGTCCAAAAAGAGCTGTTTGGTTGGGTGATGTAAACTTTCTTTCTTTTTTTATCTTTTGGTTTACATAATATATATTATGCTGAGTTGTATGCGATAAATAAGAAGAGCTTCTTAGTTATTTGTATGTGTCTTAATACGTTATTTAACCAAGAAGCTCTTCTTTTATGTTCTAATTGAAGAAAAGTTTTCTTCGATACCATTTATAGCTTAGTAATAATTATTCTAAGTCGTTTTAGATCTTAAAATGTGTCCTAGTTTAAATGCAACTGCGATTAATAAAAATGATGTGACAGAAACAATCCACATTCCTGTTGTCACTGGTATGATTAACATAAATGCTTTGATCATTCTTGCAACCATGTTTAATACAGGCATAAAATATAATTGTGTTATAAACCAGAACATATTCGATAAATATTGACCAAGTATAAATTCGTGGAATGATAAAGCTATTAGTATAATGATGGCTGGTATATGTGCATACAGGAACGATTCCTGAGGCTTCTACCTTGTTTATAGCTCATATAGCCTACGAA
>CAMYQS010000058.1 GCA_947296835.1 uncultured Atopostipes sp. | reverse complement strand
CCGAGATCTACACGTAAGGAGTCGTCGGCAGCGTCATATGTGTATAATAGACAGGTCCACGCGTTACTTTGTGAAAACGGTGCGGTTAAATCAACTTTAATGAACGTTCTAACTGGCTTACTTGAACCTACAGAAGGTGAAATCTTAATAAAAGGGGAAGAAGTTGTAATTGATTCTCCAGAAAAAGCAGATGCATTAGGAATCGGTATGGTGCATCAACATTTTATGTTAATTGATAAATTCTCAGTTGCAGAGAATATTATGTTAGGTAACGAGCAGCATAAAATGGGTTTGATTGATGAAAAAACAACCGCAAAAGGTATTTTAGAATTATCAGATCGTTATGGTTTAGCAGTAGACCCTTACGCAAAAGTGGAAGATATAACAGTAGGTGCACAGCAACGTGCGGAGATTATCAAAACCCTTTACAAAGGAACAGATATTTTAATCCTTGACGAGCCTACAGCTGTATTAACTCCTCAAGAAATTGACGATTTAATGAAAGTTATTCGTTCACTTGCAGATGAAGGTAAAGCAATTATTTTAATTACTCATAAGTTAGATGAAATTATGAAGGTTGCAGATACTTGTTCAGTTATTCGTAGAGGTCAATATATTGGGTCTGTAGATGTACCAAATTCTTCAGAGCAAGAATTAGCAGATATGATGGTTGGACGTTCAGTAAACTTTGCCGTTGAAAAAACACTATCTCAACCAAAAGAAGTTATTTTATCCGTTGACGATTTAATTGTAGAAGATTCACGTGGATTAAATGCAGTAGATGGCTTAAGCTTTGAAGTTCGTGAAGGTGAAATCCTTGGAATCGCGGGGGTTGACGGGAACGGGCAGTCTGAATTGATACAAGCTATTACAGGTTTAAGAAACTCAGAATCTGGATCAATTTCTTTAGTAGGTAAAGATATTACAAACAAGGCACCACGTTATATTACTGAAATTGGATTAGGCCATATTCCTGAAGATAGACAACGTCACGGTTTAATTTTAGACATGAGTATTGAAGACAACACAGCACTTCAAACTTATTACCAAGAGCCATTAAGTAAAAATGGTATTATGCAACGTGATGCAATGAAAGAATACGCTATTCGTTTAATTGAAGAATTTGACGTGCGTACGACTTCTGAGATGGAACCTGCGCGTTCATTATCAGGTGGTAACCAACAGAAAGTGATCATTGCGCGAGAAGTTGACCGAGATCCGGACTTATTATTGGCTGCTCAACCGACTCGTGGATTAGACGTTGGTGCGATTGAATTTATCCATAAACGTTTAGTTGAACAACGAGATAAAGGAAAAGCAGTGTTACTAATGAGTTTTGAATTAGATGAAATTATGAACGTATCAGACCGTATTGCAGTAATGTATGAAGGAAAAATCATCGATATTGTTGATGCAAAAGATACAAATGAAACAGAACTTGGTTTGTTGATGGCTGGAGTTCCAAAATCAAAACATCAGTCACACAAGAGGGAGGAGCTTGAAGTATGATTGAAGTAAAATCAGATAGTTGGTTGAAAAAATTATCCGTCCCACTACTTGCCGTGTTGTTTGGTTTCATTGTAGGTGCGATAATTATGCTGATCTTCGGTTACAATCCAATAGACGCATATTCACATATGATATTAGGTGTTTTCCAAAGCCCTTATTCTATTGGTGAAGCTTTAACACAAGCTACTTTACTTATCCTTACAGGTTTAGCATTTGATATTGCAAACAAAGCAGGATTCTTTAACATTGGTTTATCTGGGCAATTCTTAGCAGGGTGGCTATCAGCTATCGCATTTGCGTTACAGTTTCCTGATATACCACGTATCATTCTTACACCATTAACATTGGTAGTTGGAATGGTTGCTGGAGGATTGTACGCAGGTATTGCTGGTTTCTTACGTGCTTACTTTGAAGCGAGTGAAGTAATCGTAACGATTATGTTAAACCATACGATTCTACAAATCTCAAACTACTTAACAAACTTTGTTATTGGTAGTAGTAGTCGTACAGAGAAAATTAGTGAAAATGCAAGTTTAGGTATTCAATGGTTAACAGACATTACAAGATTCTCTCGTTTAAACGCAGGATTATTTATCGCTTTAATTATTGTTATTCTGTATACACTATTTATGAATAAAACAATTAAAGGATTTGAAATTAAATCAGTTGGTTTAAACCCAGATGCTTCAACATATGCAGGAATGAGTACAAAGAGTACCATTATTCTTTCGATGTTAATCAGTGGGGGGCTTGCAGGTTTAGCGGGAGCAATTAACGGTGTAGGTACATTTGGTAACTTATTTGTTCTTGGTGGACTACCAGCTGAAGGCTTCAACGGTATTGCTGTTGCGTTATTAGGTCTAGGTAATCCATTTGGTATTGTTTTATCTGCTTTATTATTTGGAGTTCTTCAAACGGGGGCGCCAATGATGGCTTCACGTGCAGGAGTGCCGAATGAGATGGCACAAATTGTTATTGCAATGATCGTATTCTTTGTTGGAGCATATTATTTAGTTGAGTGGATATTTGAAAAAGTAGGCCACAGCAGAGCACAAGGACCATCTAGTGCTGATGTTGAAGGAGGCGTTGAATAATGAGTGCAATGAGTGTATTACAATTATTAGTAACGAGTTCTTTAATGTATTCAACACCATTAATTTTGACTGCAATCGCTGGAACGTTCTCAGAACGATCGGGAGTAGTTAACATTGGTTTAGAGGGTATCATGGTTATGGGAGCTTTCGCTTCAGCAGTATTTAACCTTCAGTTTTATGATACATTTGGTGGAATGACTCCATGGGTATCCATGTTATTTGGTGGTTTAATTGGTTTAGTTTTTGCTGTACTACACGCCGTAGCTACAGTTAACTTACGGGCAGATCATGTTGTTGTTGGTACAGCACTTAACTTATTAGCGCCAGGTTTAGCAGTATTCTTAGTTCGAGTATTTTACGGGAAAGCACAAACTGGACCATTAGCTCAATCATTTGGAATTACATCTATTCCTGTGCTAAAAGATATTCCAGTTATTGGTGAAATATTCTTTACAAACGTAACACCTCTTGGCTACATTGCGATTATTATCGGACTAGTTAGTTGGGTTGTATTATTTAAAACACCTTTTGGATTACGTTTACGATCAGTTGGTGAGCACCCAGTAGCTTCGGAAACAGTCGGTATCAACGTGTATTTATATAAATATGCTGGTGTCTTAATTTCTGGTTTCTTAGGTGGAATGGGTGGAGCAATTCAAGCTCAAGCTATTTCAAACGAGTTCGGTGTTCTAGTAATTAGTGGTCAAGGATTTATGGCAATGGCAGCAATGATTTTTGGTAAATGGAATCCGATCGGTGTAACATTTGCAGCAATTTTCTTTGGATTTGCTCAGAGTTTATCGCGTGTTGGACATTATATTCCAGTTATCCAAGATGTTCCAGTCATTTTCTTACAAGTTCTACCATACGTATTAACGATTATTATCCTAGTAGCATTTATTGGTAAATCTGAAGCGCGCTTTAGGACGTCCATATGTGAAGAGTAAATAATTTATAAAATAGAACTAAAATAAAAAGAGGCTTAAGTGTTCACTCCTACTAGTAAGGCGAACACTTAAACCTCTTTTTTGATTGACTAAAGTTGAATTCATGAACTACATTATTCTTATTTTTTCTCGATTACAAATAAGAAGGGTGGATTGTTTTTTTGATTTACGAATTCATATTTCAGCACTTGATAGTTTTCTTGTGGCAAGTTTACTACGAAGTCTGTGACTTGGCTTTTTTCTTCCAGACCTCCGTCATGACCATAATAAACCATGATTGTGACTAGTCCACCTTTTCGAAGGCGGGCTAGTCCTTTTTCAATCGCCTGTAGCGTTGTTTCAGCCATAGTAATAATACTCTTATCACTTTTAGGTAAATAACCAAGATTAAAAGTGATCGCACTAATTCTAGAATCTTCAGATACATATTGATCAAGGTTCTCATGTCCATCTAGAATTAACTCTGTTTGGGGTAGCAGGCCAGTCAGTAGTAGCTTCTTTTTTGATGTTTCAATTGCTTCTTCTTGTACATCGAATCCATATACCTTACCGGTTGAACCAACTAGAGAAGCCAGTAACACTGTATCATTTCCATTCCCAACCGTAGCATCTATTACAATATCATTTTCTACAACATGTTGTTTTAAAATCTCTTGTACAAATGATAATGGTCTTTTTAGCATAAACTCATCTCCTTATGAAAAAATCAATATATTACAGTAGCATTACAAATAGTTAAATTTGAAAAGAATGAATCATTTGCTCACTATTTACTAGTATAATATAGAAACTTAGAAATTTATATTACATTTATTAAAGGACGGGTAGATATGACTTCTGATAACCGAAACGGATTGCAGAATAAATTAAATAACTCAAAGAAACATAACTACTTTACAATCCCTGCAGGAATCATAGCAGGTGTTTTATTAACTTTAACACCTAAGCAGGACGTACAAGCTCAATCTGAAGTAACACCTGATAATTTTGAAGAGTTCCAATCACTTTATAATGAATTTCAATCGATCATACATACTTCGTTTGATTCAACTGAAGAAGTTGAAACAGAGGAAATAACTGAAGAAAACGGTTCTTTAGTTGTAGATCATGCTGAAATTAATTTAATCAAAGAAAGCTTAATAACAGCCATTGAAAAAGCTGGTGCAACAGAAATTATTGAACAACTCAAGGAGCTTGATTTAACAATTGAACAACTTGAAACGTTATTTGAAGATATTGTTACACAATTAGTTGTGACTGAAAATGCACAAGACGGATTAGTTACAGCTATCGAGGTGCCAAATCTAGAAAAAGTAGAAACAAAAGAAACTGCTGAAGCTGAAGTAGTAGAGGAAACTGTTGAACTAGAAGAAGTAGAAACAGAAGAAGTAGAAACAGAAGACCTTGAATCAGAAGCAGTAGAAGAAGCTGTTGAAGTAGAAGAAGAAACTCTTCAACCAGACGTTGTAGAAGAGTCAGAGACAGAACGACCAAAAGTTGAAGAAATAGATACTAAAAAAATCGAAGAAACAAAAGAACAAGTAGCGCCAATGGTTGCTACTGCATCATTAGCTACTCCTGAAACATCTTACTATGTTGTTAAAGCAGGAGACAATTTAAATAAAATTGCTCGACTATATGGAACAACAGCTGATCACTTGCAAGCATTAAACAAATTAGCCGATAAAAATCGAATTTTCGTTGGACAGAAATTAACTGTCACAGGCGATGTAGTCGAGGAACCATCAGAAGATTTATCACAAATTGGTAAAAAACTGACGAACACTGAATTTATTGAAGTCATTAGTGACCATGCTAAAGTAATAGCTAAAGAAAATAACTTATATGCATCAGTAATGATTGCTCAAGCAGCATTAGAATCTGGTTTTGGAAGTAGTGGACTATCATCTGCACCAAATTATAACTTATTTGGTATTAAAGGTTCGTATAAAGGCGAATCCGTTACAATGCGAACAAGTGAGTATTATAATGGTTGGATAAAAGTAGATGCAAACTTTAAGAAGTATCCAAGTTACAATGAATCATTACTTGATAATGCATATTTATTAAGAAATGGAACATCTTGGAATGCGAATTACTATAACGGCACGTGGTTTGAAAACGCGGCATCTTATCAAGATGCAACCGCTTGGTTACAAGGTCGTTATGCAACAGATCCAGCTTATGCAAGCAAATTAAATAACATTATCGCTCGTTATAACTTAACGCAATTTGATATGATTACAGATGTTGTTGTAACACCACCTATAGCAACTCCAGAACCGACGCCAACACCAAATCCAAAACCAGTTACTCCATCATCAACTACGGATTATAATGTTAAAGCCGGGGACACGTTATCAAAAATTGGTCAAGCTTATAAGATGAGTGTTTCAGAATTAAAACAATTAAATAACTTAAAATCAGACACAATTTACATTGGTCAAACATTGAAAGTGAAAGCTGAAGAGTCGAAACCAGCTCCAGCGCCAACACCAACACCAACACCAACACCAAAACCTGAGGAAACTCCAGACAAAACAGATAGTATGTATCGAGTTAAGGCAGGAGATACGTTATCTCATATCGCAAGAGATTACAATATGACGGTTTCAAGTCTGAAAGCATTAAACAACTTAAAATCAGACACAATTTATGTTGGTCAAACGTTAAAGGTGAATGCAGAAGAGTCGAAACCAGCTCCAGCACCAACACCTAAACCAGAAGAGAAACCGACAACTTCGACTGCTACTTACAAAGTGAAGTCAGGAGATACGTTATCTCATATCGCGCGAGCTTACAGTATGTCCGTTTCAAGTCTGAAATCATTTAACAATTTAAAATCCGACACAATTTATGTTGGTCAAACATTAAAGCTGAAAGAAGTAGCATCAACACCAGCACCTAAGCCAACACCGACACCGGAAGAAAAACCAGTGACTTCAACAGGTACTTACAAAGTGAAGTCAGGAGATACGCTTTCTCATATTTCAAAAGCATACAGTATGTCCGTTTCAAGTCTGAAATCATTGAACAATTTAAAATCCGATACAATTTACGTTGGTCAAACATTAAAAGTTACGGGTCAAACAACTTCTCCAACACCAAAACCTGTAACACCATCATCAAGTGCTTCTACGTATAAAGTAAAAGCAGGTGATACATTGTCGCATATTGCTCGTGCAACGAACACGAGTGTATCCGCATTGAAACAATTGAATAACTTGAAATCTGATTTGATCTTTGTGGGTCAATCATTGAAGATAGATGGTCAGATTACTTCAACAGCACCAAAGCCTGCTGATAAAGAAGTATCGAAACCAGTCACACCTTCTTCTAGCAACACAACATACAGAGTAAAATCAGGGGACACATTATCACATATTGCGAAAGCAAATAATATGAGTGTTTCAACATTGAAACAACTAAATAACTTGAAGTCAGACTTAATCTTTGTCGGTCAATTGTTGAAAATTTCAAACTCAACGACAAAACCTGCAGTGCCATCCAATAACAATACAGATGCGTCAACAAATAAAACATATAGAATTGTTAGTGGCGATACACTTTCAGGCATTGCAGTTAGAAACAACACGACTGTGAGCTCGTTAAAGTCGAAGAATAATCTAAAATCTGACTTGATTTTTGTCGGACAAACTATTCGTCTGTAAAGACAACTATCTTAAAAAGTTGAAATTTAAACTATTTATGCTAAGATACTGAAGTGTAACTAAATAAATTAAAATAATATAAATAAAGAAGGACTAGTAAGTCAATCCGTTTTTCAGAGAGTACATGGTCGGTGCGAATGTATAGATAGGATAACTGAACTCACCTTTACTAAAATGCTAAAAGGAATTTAAAATGAATTTTTAGCCGTTATCCGCGTTAAGGAACGAAAGATATTAACTTAGTTAATAATTTTAGGTGGTACCGCGATTAATCGCCCTATAAACAATTTTGTATTGTTTGTAGGGCTTTTTTACATATTTTAGAGGAGGAGCAACACAATGACGTTCAATCATTTAGAAATTGATAAAAAATGGCAATCTCAATGGGATGCTGAAAAAACATTTAAAACAACTGAAGATTCAGATAAGAAAAACTTTTATGCGCTAGACATGTTCCCATATCCATCAGGACAAGGTCTACAC
>CAMYQS010000057.1 GCA_947296835.1 uncultured Atopostipes sp. | reverse complement strand
GGATACTGTACTATACATATTTTTTTATATCTTCCCGCTTCTCATGTTGCTTTATGGCCGGAAGTTCCGTCCTGACTTGGACGTCTTTCCAATACCAATAAAATCAGTGGATTTGTTGACACCTTACTTATTAATTTCAGTCGGCATTCAAACCAACCTAGCTGGATTAAGCCCAGCTCACTTATACTTTTATATTTTCCTAAGTCTATTCGGTATCGTGTACGCATCTTACCTTGCCTTTGGTAAGAGGATTTTACACGTTGGAAACTTTTTCCGCACTTGGTGGCGTTATGTATTTATTTTCTCGACCATCTACCATGTGCTTGTCGGCGGCTACGGAATCTATATCAATATTCTATAACAAATAAAAACAAAAACACCGCACATTAGGTTTATAAAACCTAGTGTGCGGTGTTTTTGTTTTGTTCTTCTGTTTTAGCTTTTAATCTAGTGTGTTGTGTGGTTTTGATTGGGGGGGGGATAAGTCCCCCATGGATCTTAGTAGTTCAGGAATATTTGAACGAGTCCACGAATTTTAGAGAGCTGGACTAAAACCACAAACGAGTCCACTAATCCCCAAAAGATGGACTGGATCAAAAATTCACTCCCGCCACTTTCGCCAATTTCCTCTAAATTCCATGGGATTTCCCTCCACCACCATAAAAATCACCCAAAAGGAGAGAAGTGGAGCGAAAATTTCCCCTCCACCTCAAAAAAGTACCGAAATGGTTCTCAAAATCGTGTTATACGAACGCGTGTTGGGCTAATAAGATTACAAATATTACAAATTCACCATATTAAGACGAATTGTGGGAATCAAGTGGAGGGAAGTGGGGGGATGTGGTAGAATGAATT
This sequence comes from uncultured Atopostipes sp., assembly GCA_947296835.1. Taxonomy (GTDB): domain Bacteria; phylum Bacillota; class Bacilli; order Lactobacillales; family Carnobacteriaceae_A; genus Atopostipes. The sequence goes on along the minus strand of CAMYQS010000057.1, from coordinate 6,917 downwards.
TAGATTAGACTTGGGCAAATTGTCAGAGAGGGGGCAACAAAATGTTACTCGGCGAATTTAAACACTCAGTAGATGCTAAAGGACGATTAATCGTACCAGCTAAGTTTAGAGGCGACTTAGGGGAACGTTTTATTGTCACTCGTGGATTGGATGGTTGTCTATTTGGCTATCCAGCTGATGAATGGGCTAAAGTTGAAGAAAAATTGAGCCAGTTACCAATGGCTAAGCGTGATGCGAGAAAGTTTACACGCTTTTTCTATTCTGCTGCTACAGAATGTACGATTGATAAACAAGGACGAATTAATCTTCCACAGAATTTAATCGATTTTGCCAACATTGAAAAAAACTGCTATTTAGTTGGTGTATCGAATCGTTTTGAAATTTGGAGCGAAGATAAGTGGGAAGAGTTTACGGATGAAGCAGAAGGAACATTTGAAGATATTGCAGAAGACATGATTGATTTCGGGTTTTAATAACTAACGCATTTCAAAAAAACCGAAAATAAAATAAAATCGATCAACAAACGAATGAATGGAGGCTAGGTGTGGAATTTCAACATGAAACAGTACTACTAAATGAAGCAGTCGAAGGATTAAATATTAAGCCAGATGGTGTTTATGTGGATTGTACACTTGGTGGAGCAGGACATTCGTCGCTGATTCTCGATAAATTAGGCGAGAACGGTCACTTATATGCATTTGATCAAGATGACTTTGCAATCCAAGAAGCACAAAAAACATTAAAAAAAGGAATCGAGAATGGCCAAGTAACGTTGGTAAAATCGAATTTCAGAAACTTACGAGCAAGCCTTGCAAAATTAGGTGTACATAAAGTTGATGGCGTCTTGTATGATTTAGGCGTTTCCTCACCGCAACTAGATGATGGTGAAAGAGGATTCAGTTACAACTACGATGCATCACTAGATATGCGAATGAATCAGTCCCAACAACTTACCGCTTATGAAATTGTCAATGAGTGGGAGTTTAACGACCTCGTAAAAATATTTTTCCAATATGGAGAAGAAAAATTTTCAAAACAAATTGCTCGTAAAATAGAGCAACAACGTGAAATTAAACCAATTGAAACCACCTTTGAACTGGTTGAACTTATTAAATTAGGGATACCAGCAGCAGCAAGACGTAAAGGTGGACACCCAGCAAAACGTATTTTTCAAGCAATACGTATTGCGGTAAACGATGAGCTGAATTCAGTCAGCGAGTCAATTGAACAAGCTGTTAAATTAATCGATATCGGTGGAAGAGTCAGCGTGATTACATTCCATTCGTTAGAAGATCGTATTGTAAAAAACATCTTCAAAGAACATTCAACAGTAGAGCTGCCACCTAAGAATTTACCAATTTTACCGGACCAACTTAAAAAAGCGCCGCTGAAATTAGTAAACAGAAAAGTGATATTACCTTCTGAAGAAGAAGTGGAGCGCAATAAGCGTTCAAGAAGTGCAAAACTTCGTATCGCTGAAAAACAAAGAGAATTTGACGAGTAGAAGAAACCACATGAGTGGATGCAATAAGGAGGAATTTTAGTTATGGAGGACAACTTAGCACGAGAATTAGAGTTGGATGAACAAGCGGTAGCGTGGGAAGAAGCCTATGCCCAACCGGCACAACAGCCATATGAACAAACGGTGCCACGAATCGAACCAATTCCACAAGCAGCACCCCTAACAAAAGGTTTAACAAAATTTGAACTTTTTTTAATAACTTCATTTGCAATTATTATTTTCGGCATGATTTTATTAAATGTACAATCTAGCCTAGAATTATCAACAGCAAGCAGAAGTGTACAAGATGTAAATGCTCAAATTTCACAGACGAATATTGAAATTGAGAACTTACAGCAACAGTCTCATGAATTATCGCGATATGACCGTATCCAAGCGATTGCGAAGAAATATGGTTTAGAACTACATGAAGATAATATTGTAAATATCGCACCACAGGAGTAGGTGAGTAGCATGAACTCGAATCGAAATCGACATAATTTTTCTTCATTACTCCTAATTATCACAGTGTTTTCATTTTCACTCTTGTTTATGCGATTTTCACAAATCATGGTACACGGTGAAATAGATGGGGAAGATTTACGTCAAAATGTAGAAAGTTTATATACGAGTAACCATACCTTACAAGCTGATCGTGGAACGATTTATGACCGACATGGGAACCCTCTAGCGATTGACGCAACATCTTATAAAATGATTGCCGTGTTAACGGATAAGTGGTCAACACCACAAAATCCACAACATGTTAGAGATAAAGAAGGCATCGCCAATGTTTTAGCAAAACATATTAATCTAGAGGAAGAAGATGTTTTAGCTTACTTAAACAAAGAAGTGGACCAAGTTGAATTTGGTTCGGCGGGGCGAAATTTATCGTATCATACGACGAGTCGTATAAAAGAAGAGTTAGAAGAACGTGACCTAAAAGGCATTGTTTTCGAAGAGAAGAAAAAGCGTCTTTATCCAAATGGGACATTCGCTTCCCATACAGTGGGCCTAGCTCAATATCCAAACACGGATGAAAACACTGAGAATAAACAACTAGTCGGTGTAATGGGACTAGAGAATTCATTTAATGAGTTGCTGACAGGAACAAACGGAGAAAAAACGTTCCAGAAAGATAGCTTAGGCTACTTAGTTCCTCGTTTAGAAAATCATGAAATAGAACCCCGAGATGGTGATGATTTATACGTAACATTTGACCATAAATTACAGGTTCATTTGGAAAGTATATTAAACGTTGTACAAGAAGAGAATAATCCAAAAGCTCTAACAGCTACGGTTATTAACCCTAAAAATGGTGAAATTATTGCCTCGGCACAACGACCATCGTTTAACGCGACAACACTCGAAAATATTGATGCCTCGTGGCAGAATTTATTAACCGAGTATACATTTGAGCCAGGATCAACAATGAAAATTATTACATTAGCAGCAGCCATTCAAGAAGGTGTCTTCAATCCGAATAAATATATTGAAACAGGTACCATTCGAATTCACGGAGAAGCCGTACGTGATCACAACAATCGTGGATGGGGCTGGGTTTCATATTTAGAAGGACTATCTCGTTCGAGTAACGTTTTAATGGTTGAGTTAATAGAAGCAATGGGACACGATGTTTGGAAAGAGTACCTCGATGCATTTGGTTTCGGCCAAGTAACGGGCGTGAGTCTTCCGTCTGAACAACGTGGAAATAACCCATATGGATCGATGATTCAGAAAGTGAACACCGGTTTCGGACAAGGTATTTCCGTTACACCGATTCAAATGTTGCAGGCATTTACTGCCATAGCCAACGAAGGTGAAATGATGAAACCGAAGTTCTTAAATAAAACTGTCGATGCTGAAACGGGTGAAGAAACACTTTTCGAATCAGATGTCGTAAGTAACCCGATCACAGCTGAAACAGCGAAACAGACATTAAGTTATTTAAAACAGGCGACCGAAATGGATGTAGCCGTAGCAAAAAATTACCGAATCGAAGGGCAATCTATCGCGGCTAAGACCGGAACAGCTCAGATTTTTGATGCTGAATTGAATCGCTACTCTAGTTCAAAATATGTTCATTCTGTTACAGCAGCTTTTCCAGCAGAGGATCCGCAATTCATAGTGTATATCACGGTTCAAGAACCGAAACTTACACCCGATGCGAATTCCGGAAGTGCCGTCGTTCAAAAGATTTATCATCCACTTGTGAGACGAATTCTAGATTTCACAGAGAACTCGAGCGATATAGCAACAGGGGACAATATTCATTATGTTGAAACACCATCTTACTTAGATATGGGAATTCAAGAAGCTCAAAAGACAATTGAAGAAAGTGGCGTTGACTATACGTTAATTGGAACAGGTGCAGAAGTGGTACAACAATTACCGTATCCAGACACGCCATTATTCGAAGAACAACAAATCATTTTAATGACAAGTGGCGTAGCAACTATGCCAGACTTAACCAATTGGTCGCGGAACGATGCCATGAAAGTAGCAGAATTAACGGGCGTCAATATGGTATTTAGTGGTGAAGGCTATGTTGTTAGTCAGAGTTTAGCACCAGGGTCTTACATGGATCCAGGAGAAGAAATTCAAATTACGCTATCTCGAGAAGTTAGCCATACACCTGTCGAAAATGATGAAATGACAGAAGAGCAATAATGCAATAGATTAGTGGGAGCTGGATAATAGATCCGACTTCCACTTTTAATATTTAATCAATAGCTAACAATGAAATGAATAACATTTACTTGTAATGACTGTCTTATAAAAGCTGAAAATGACGTATTCGAATATGAATAAGTATTGAGTCGGCCATCTTCAAACGATATAATTAAGATTGTGTCAATCAATGAATTTTAGTATGACAGAATGATATTTAAGGAGAAAATAATGGGAATTTTAAATAAAATGGTTTGGCCATTTGCTATCAGTTTTTTGATTGTCGTTTTATTAATGCCAGTCATTATTCGTTATTTTAGAGAGAAACAATTAGGACAAGTAACCCGTGAAGAAGGGCCAAGCTGGCATGAAGCGAAAAGTGGGACACCTACAATGGGTGGGGTTGTCTTTATTTTATCAACTATCATGACCGCTGCCGTCGTTTCCATCATGGGAATTGGTCGTAGTCTTTCATTAGGTCTACTAGTCGGTGTCCTTGTTTTATACGGCCTAATCGGATTTGCTGATGACTTTATTAAACTATTTATGAAACGTAACCTAGGCTTAACAAGCAAACAGAAAGCTATCGCACAAGTCGTAATTAGTATTGTATTTTACCTTGTAATTTTAATGAATGGTTTTGATAACCAGATTAATTTAGGATTCGTTCAGAATGTTCCTTTAGGTTTATTTTACGGATTATTCGCCGTAATTTGGATGGTTGGCTTTTCAAACGCGACGAATTTAACAGATGGTATCGACGGTTTGATGGCAACAACTGGAACAATTGCTTATGCAGGTTATGCTTATATTGCTTACCAACAACAAGAGTGGGGCATTTTAGTATTCGCGCTTAGCGTAATTGGTGGACTTGTTGGTTTCTTCCTATTCAACAAAAAGCCTGCGAAGATTTTCATGGGTGACGTTGGATCGTTAGCACTTGGTGCAGGATTAGCAGCGATGTCAATTCTACTGAATGTTGAGTGGACATTATTATTAATCGGAATTATTTTTGTTGTTGAAACAGCAAGTGTCATGATTCAGGTAACATATTTCAAAAAGACAGGTAAACGTATCTTCAAGATGAGTCCGATTCATCATCATTTTGAAATGATCGATTGGTCAGAGTGGAAGATTGTTGGTGTATTTGGGACAATCGGTCTAGTCGCAGCTATAATTACCTTAGCCTTATTATAGAGGCGGACACAGAGGAGACATTTTATGCATACCCAAAATAATTATAAAGATAAAAATGTGCTAGTACTTGGATTAGCAAAAAGTGGTTATTATGCCGCTAAATTATTATTAGAACTTGGTGCACAAGTAACGGTGAACGATGCCGCTGACTTAGCGCAAAATGATGATGCGAAAGAATTAGAAGCAGCAGGCGTCATGGTTATTTCAGGTAGCCATCCGGAGAATCTACTGGATGCAGGCTTTGATTTAATTGTGAAAAATCCGGGCATTCCATATACAAATACAGTCTTAGAACAAGCAGAAAAGTTAGACCTTCCGATCATTACTGAAATTGAAATCGCAAGTACCGTCATGGACGCATCGATTATTGGGATTACTGGAACAAACGGTAAGACAACAACCACTTCAATCGTTTATGAAATGTTGAGTATAGGTCGTCAAGAAGGATCAGCTTATGCCATTGGCAACATAGGTGTGCCTGCAAGTAAAGTAGCGCTAGACCTATCAGACAAAGATGATGCGGTCATGGAATTATCAAGTTTCCAATTAATGGGAACACCAACCCTACATCCTGAAATTGCGGTTATTACGAATTTATATTCGGCGCACTTGGATTATCATGGCTCACAAGAAGCGTATGAAGAAGCTAAAATTAAATTAGTTTTAAATCAAACAACAGAAGATTATGTGATCTATAACGCTAATCAACCACACTTAGTGGAATGGATAGAAAAGAAAGCGGAAGCTCAAAAAATCCCCTTTTCACGGGAGACATTCCTCGAAGAAGGAATCTGTGCAGTTGACGGAAAAATTTATTACAACCAAGAAGAAATCGCAGAAGTTTCGGATATCTTCTTAAAAGGGCTACATAACCTAGAAAACTTTTTAGCAGCAATTGGTGTTGCGAAAGTTAAAGGTATTTCAAATGAAGTCATTCAACAAGTGTTACGCCAGTTCCAAGGTGTGAAACATCGTACACAATATGTGCGCGAATTTGAAGGGCGCATATTTTACAATGATTCAAAAGCAACCAATATTGAAGCGACTGAAAATGCACTGAAAGGTTTTGAGCAACCAATTATTTTGCTAGCGGGTGGACTGGATCGCGGTAACACATTTGACGAATTAGTGCCTGCACTCGAAAAAAATGTCAAAGCACTTATAACGTTTGGTGAAACAACCGATAAGATGATTGATGCGGCAGAAAAAGCCGGCATTTCAAAAGTTGTTCGGGCTAAAGATATAGATGCAGCCGTTCCCGAAGCCTATGCAGTTAGTGAGCCTGGTGATGTGATTTTACTTTCACCAGCAGCTGCAAGTTGGGACCAGTACCCGAACTTTGAAGTTCGAGGTGACGTCTATATTGAAGCGATTGAACGATTAGTCGACAAAGAGAACCAGTAAAAGGGGATACTAGAATGAGAGTATTACTAACAGGTGGCGGAACAGGTGGGCATATTTATCCAGCGCTCGCTGTTGCTCGACGTCTAAAAGAAACGAATAAAGATGTAACGATATTATATGTCGGAACAGAACGTGGACTTGAGAG
>CAMYQS010000056.1 GCA_947296835.1 uncultured Atopostipes sp. | reverse complement strand
GAAGAAACCAGTGCAAGTTATTCGTCTAATTATGCAAGGAACAATTGAAGAAGGTATTAATGAATTACAAGACCAAAAACGAGAATTAATTGATGCAGTGATTCGAACAAATGAGGACCAGAATGTGGCCTCATTAACGAAAGATGATATCTTAAATTTATTGACAAGTGAATAAGGATGAATACACGTAGAGAGCCTAAAAAGTTGACTTCTACAACCAAAATGTTATACTTATCATCGTATTAAAATTAGGTTCAGTGTGTTCTTTATACCAATTTTATAAATAAACAAGAGGTGAGCATAATGGTTCGAATTCCTGAAGCAACAGTTGATGATATCAGACAGAATACAGATATCGTAGATATTATTTCGCAATACTTGCAACTTAAAAAATCAGGACAAAACCATTTTGCTCATTGTCCTTTTCATGAGGATAAAACACCATCTTTTTCAGTAAACAGCCAAAAACAGATTTTCTATTGTTTTAGTTGTGGAAAAGGTGGTAATGTATTTAATTTCTTACGTGAGATGGAAGGGGTGACTTACCCTGAAGCGATTATTCTCACAGCAGAAAAAACACATTATCCATTAGATCAAACAGTTGTTAATCAAGTTTTAAATCAAAGTAGTCAATTTGAAGATTCAACAGCGGGTAAATTATTCTCAATAAACAAGTTTGCAAAAGGATTTTATCATCATATCTTGATGAATACTCAGATCGGTAAACCTGCTTTGGATTATCTGTTGGATAGAGGGATAGATCGAGAAACATTAGTCGAGTTTGAACTTGGTTTCTCACCTCCACAGAGAAATGCTTTGTCGTTATATCTAACCTCACAAGAAAAAGACTCATTTGAAACTGAGATTTATGAACAGTCTGGTTTGTTTTCATTGAACAATAATCCGGAAGAAAAGGAGTTTCTAGATCGCTTTACGAATCGAATCATGTTTCCGATTCATAACGAGCGGGGACAAGTGATAGGATTCTCTGGAAGAATATTCCAAGAAGCAAATGATAACTTTCAATCTGCAAAATATCTAAATACACCAGAAACAACTTTGTTTAATAAAAGTACAATAATTTATAACTTTGATAAAGCAAAGTCGGCCATTCGTCGTGAGAATGAAGCCGTCATATTTGAGGGTTACATGGATGTTATCTCTGCATGGCAGGCCGGTGTGAAAAATGGTATTGCATCAATGGGAACAAGTTTAACGGAAGACCAAATTAAAGCACTGGATCGTTTTACAGATCATATTGTTTTAGCATTTGACGGTGACGATGCTGGTTTTGAAGCCATTCATCGATCAGCAAATTACCTGACAGATAAAACTCATTTCAATCTAGATGTGGTGACTTTTCCGAGTGGACTAGACCCTGATGACTATATTCAAAAGAATGGCAATCAAGCATTCCAAGAGTTTCTAACTCATGGTCGAGATACCTATATGAGTTTCTTGATGCAATTTCATCGTCGAAATAAGAACTTAGCAAATGAGTCAGAGCAAATTGATTATATCGACAGAATTCTAGCTGAGCTTGCGAATGTTGATTCATTTGTTGAGCGTGAAATTTACTTAAATCAATTATCTGAAGAGTTTAACTTATCCATTGAGACCTTGAAGTCACAATTTGAAACAGTTGTGAGTCAGGTTCAACAGAAACAGATTATTGAATTAAGACAACAGCAACAATCTCAACAAAATGAAATTCCGGCGTTAGAAGTCGTTCATCAAAACAAGCAAAAACTAACATTAGTAGAACAAGCGGAGCGAATGCTATTGAATCGCTTATTCTACTATGAAGAAGCTTGGATCATGATGAATAAACTGGATGCAGATTTTCAATTTATGAGCGAAGATTACCAATTAATTTATATCTTATTCGAATCTTATCGAGAAAAAGATTTAGCGAGTACGGATACTGAAGGTTTTTTAGATTTCCTACAAGAAGATCACTTGAAACGTAAAGTAGCTGAGATATTCTTAATTGATTTAGGTGAGTTAACGGAAACAGAAATCGGTGACTATATTCATGTCATCAAAAATGTTTCACCTGTTAAGGATACAATCGCTAAAAAAACAGAAGAACTCAAGGAAGCTCAACGAGTAGGGGATAGCAGTAGACAACAAGCACTTGTTATCGAGATAATCAATTTGAATAAGCAGTTAAAAAACAATACGATGAGTACTTAAGGAACAAACGAAATCATAACTAATGGGAGGCAATAATCTTATGGCTGAAACTCCAAAAGCAAAAAAAGATTATAAAACGGCGCTTAAAGAACTAGTCGACGAAATAAAGTTTTTAGGAAACGATACTGTTTCTTATGTTGAACTAAGTGATAAATTAGCTAAGCCGTATCAGTTAGATGAAAGTGCAATGGATAAACTAATCCAAAAACTTGAAAACGAAGGAATCGGTGTCGTTGATGAGGATGGAGATCCTTTAGCGAAACAAGTTGAGGAAGAAGAAGTAGTCGTTGAAGAAGCACGCAGTGACCAATTAGTTGCACCGCCAGGGGTAAAAATTAACGACCCTGTTCGCATGTATTTAAAAGAAATCGGACGAGTTGATTTATTATCTGCTGATGAAGAAGTTGAATTGGCAAAACGTATCGAAGAAGGAGATAACGCTGCTAAGGATGAATTAGCAAGCGCAAACTTACGTTTAGTTGTCTCTATTGCTAAACGATATGTTGGTCGAGGCATGTCTTTCCTTGATTTAATTCAAGAAGGTAACATGGGTCTGATGAAGGCTGTAACAAAATTCGACTATAAAAAAGGATTCAAATTCTCAACTTATGCAACGTGGTGGATTCGTCAAGCCATCACACGTGCCATTGCTGACCAAGCGCGTACAATTCGTATACCAGTGCATATGGTTGAAACGATTAACAAATTAGTCCGTGTACAACGCTCATTATTACAAGATTTAGGACGTGAGCCAACACCAGAAGAAATCGGTGCTGAAATGGACTTACCAACTGATAAAGTAAGAAATATTATTAATATTTCTCAAGATCCAGTGTCACTAGAAACTCCAATTGGAGAAGAAAATGACTCTCATTTAGGAGACTTTATTGAAGATGGGGAAGCTTTAGACCCTGAAGATAATGCTTCTTACCAAATGTTAAGAGAAGAATTAGAAGATGTTCTAGAAACTCTAACAGACCGTGAAGAGAACGTATTACGCCTACGCTTCGGATTAGATGACGGCCGAAACCGTACACTAGAAGAAGTAGGTAAAGTATTTGGCGTAACTCGTGAGCGTATTCGTCAGATAGAAGCAAAAGCACTTCGTAAACTACGACACCCAAGTCGTTCAAAACAGTTAAAAGACTTTTTAGAGTAAAAAAAAGTAGCTAAGGTGTAGAGCATCGGTATTTATGGTGCTCTATATTTTACATAAAATAAATTTGACCAAGTAAAAAACTTTTTTTGTAAAGGTTCTTTGCATTACAAATATATTTTTGGTATAATACTCCTTGGTTTATTCAGACATGCGTACATGGAACTGAATGATAAATATTTTTTAAATAATTGAGTGGAAGGTGAAATTAATGAAAATTTTAGCGGAAAAACGCGTTCAAACAGGAACATCTGCTTCTAAGAAAGCTCGTGCAGCTGGAAAGTTACCAGCAGTAGTTTACGGAAGTTCTGTAGAATCAATGCCTGTATTATTAGATTTAAAAGCTTTTGAAGATACAATTCGTGCGGTAGGTGCAAACGGTGTATTTAGTTTAGATGTTGACGGTGAAGTATACAAAGTCTTCGTAAAAGACTCAGCTTCATTTGCTTTAACTCCAAAACTATACCACGTTGACTTACAAGCCTTTACTGCTGGTGAAACAGTTGTTATGACAATCCCAGTATACGTTGTAGGCGAAGAGAACATTCAAGAAGGTAACGTTTCACAATCAATTTCTGAAATTGAGATTGAAATCGCACCTGAAGAAGCGCCAACAAGCTTCGAAGTTGATGCTTCTTCATTAGAAATCGGAGACAGTGTTGCTGTTGCTGATATCGAATTACCAGAAAATGCTGTTCTAAACACTGATGCAGAATTAACTGTAATCTCGGTAATCGCTCCAGAAGACATTACTGATGACTTAGAGGTATCTGAAGCTTCAGATGAAATGCCTGAACCAGAAGTAATTGGTGCAGACGAAGAAGATTCTGAAGAATAATTTTTAACTTTTAAGACCTTTGCATTACAAAAAGATTTCTTTTTGTCGTGCGAAGGTTTTTTTATTATATAGAGAGTGAGGGACTCACTTGGGAAAAATAAACTTATCCAAACGATTACAAGAAGTAACGAATTTTACCGTTGAAAATAAAACAATTGCTGATATTGGATCGGATCATGCTTACTTACCAATTTATTTAATTCAACACGGTATGACAAATTCAGCAATAGCTGGAGAAGTTGTTGAGGGACCGTATAAGCATGCGTTAGAAACAGTTGAACAATATAACTTAGAAGAAGCTGTTGATGTTCGATTTGGTGATGGTTTAAACGTATTACATCCTAATGAAGATATTGGAACTATTTTTATTTGTGGAATGGGTGGCCTCTTAATATCAGAGATTATTGCTGATGGAAGAGGGAAGGATTTATTACCTAAAGAGGCACGTCTTGTTTTACAACCAAATAATAATGAGAAAAATTTACGTGAATACTTAATTGAAAACTCTTATGACATTATCCAAGAAAGCATTGTCGAAGATAACCGTAAAATATATGAAATTATCGTGGCAGAACTCTCAGATGATAAGCCATCTTATTCAGAAGATGCATTACTCTTTGGTCCGAAGTTACTTGAAGCTAAAAGCCCAACTTTTTTAGACAAATGGCAAAAAGAATTAACTAAAAACAAAAACATACTAAATAATTTGAAAAATACGGAAAATAATGAAAAAATAGAGTTATTAAAAAACCATATTAATCAAATTGAAAAGGTGATTTCATGACAACGATTCGAGACATCACAAATCGTATTGAAACATTTGCGCCAAACCATTTAGCGGAAGATTGGGATCCAATCGGTTTGTCTTTTGGTTCATATGATAAAAAAATCAAAAAAATCCTTGTTGCTCTAGATTTTGACAAAAACACGTTGAAAGAAGCACAAGATAAGAAGGTTGATTTTATATTTACACATCATCCAGCAATCTTTAAGTCATTGCCTACATTAAATGAGCATGATTCAAGACGAAAAGAATACATCGACCTTATCCGTTCAGATATTGCTTTGTATTCCGCACATACTAATGTTGATTCAACGGTCGGTGGTATGAACGACTGGTTAGCTGGAGCAATTGGTCTTGAACAACCATCTGAAGTTCTAGCTACGTCTTATCAGTCGGAACTCAAGCTGTTAGTCTTATATACGCCTTTAGACGACGCTAAGAGTATACGTGAGACGCTACACCAGGCTGGAGCAGGGCAAGTAGGGGACTACCGTAACGTTTCATACACATCGAATGGTATTGGGCATTTCACACCTGAGAATGACGCAGACCCAACGATTGGCGAGCAGAACCGTGCTGAAGAAGTAGAGGAAGAACGAGTTGAAGTTCTTTTTCCATCATACTTACAGAGTAAAATAATGGAAGTGATTTATAAAAATCATCCATACGAAGAACCTGTTTTCCATATCTTTGATATTGGTAAAACAGATATGGAATTTGGAATTGGTCGTGTTGGGAATCTTAAAGAACCGAAAACTCTTGATGAAATGATTTCAAAAGTAAAAGATGTTTTTAATCTTTCTCACGTTCGAACAGCAAACACATCCGTAGATCAAGCCATTCAACGAGTTGCAATTGTTGGTGGTTCAGGAGAAAGTTATTATAAACAAGCACTAAATAAACAAGCTGATTTATATATTACAGGCGATATCTCTTATCACGGTGCACAAGATATGATTCGTGACGGCTTGCCGTTTATTGATGCAGGTCATTTTATCGAGAATATCTTCACTGAGAAGATGACGGCTTTACTGAATGAATGGAACGAAGAAGAAGGCTGGGATATCGAAATAATTTCAGCAACATCACAAGAAGATGTATTTAAATTTAATTAATGAGGAGCGTTTCAATGTACAAAAACTTAGTCGATCGCTTTATAAAATATGCAAAAATTAACACCCGTTCGGATGAAACAAGTACAACAATCCCATCAACATTAACGCAAATTGATTTTGCTAAGAATGTGCTGGTGCCAGATTTAATCGAAATCGGTTTAGAAGATGTCATGTATAATGAAGAAAATGGTTTTGTAACAGCGACATTACCATCTAACTTAGAAAAAGAAGTACCCACAGTTGGATTTATTGCCCACTATGATACAGCAGATTTTAATGCTGAAGGGATTAATCCTCAGTTTGTTGAGAACTATGACGGTTCAGAAATCGTTTTAAACGAGGAACAAAATATAGTGTTATCACCAAATGATTTTCCAAACTTAAGCAACTATATCGGGCAAACTTTAATAACAACAGACGGTACAACGCTACTTGGCTCAGATGACAAATCTGGAATCGTTGAAGCAATCAGTGCAGTAGAATATCTTTTAGAACATCCTGAAATTAAACACGGACGAGTTCGACTAGGATTTGGTCCAGACGAAGAAATCGGAGTTGGAGCAAATCACTTTGATGTTGACCATTTCGATGCAGAATTTGCATATACAATCGATGGTGGGCCAGTAGGAGAGCTACAATATGAAAGTTTTAACGCAGCTGGTGTAGTGGTTACGATTCAAGGTAAAAATGTCCACCCTGGGACTGCAAAAGACACAATGGTTAATGCGATGACATTAGGTATGGCATTTAACGAAAAACTTCCCGCAATAGATGTGCCTGAAAAAACAGAAGGGCGCGAAGGATTTTTCCACTTAACATCGATGACAGGAACAGTTGAAGAGGCAGAACTTTCATATATTGTTCGTGATCACGATCGCGAAAAGTTTGAAGAGCGTAAACAAATGATTCTAACTATTGCTGAAGAGTTGAATGGTCAATTCGATGAGAAGCGTATTCACATTGAAATGAACGATCAATACTACAATATGCGTGAGATTATCGAGAAAGACATGCGTCCAATTGAGATTGCTGAGAAAGCAATGCAAGAGTTAGACATACAACCCATTTTAGAGCCGATCCGTGGGGGTACAGACGGTTCTAAGATATCTTTCATGGGAATGCCAACCCCGAACATATTTGCCGGTGGAGAGAACTTCCACGGCCGTTATGAATATGTAGCAGTAGAGAGTATGGAAAAAGCAACAGATGTTATCCGTAAAATAATTGAATTAATCGCACAATAAGAATTATAATGAAGCAGAGTACTGATATGGTACTCTGTTTTTTAGCACGAAAAAATACATAATAAGTTATTTATCAGGGTTATAGAAACGTTTGTTTGTGTTAAAATATAAGCACAAATTATTTTGAGAGGAGTCATTTAATGTCCGTTCAATTTATACTAGGAGACCACCCAACAGAAAAAAGAAAAAGAATGATTGGTTATGTCTACAATCATTTATCGAACAATCCAAAAGAACGCATGATCTATCTTGTACCGGATAACGTTAAGTATGAAGCTGAAACGATGATGCTCGAACAATTCATGTCGAAACAAGAGGACACTCGATTCAGTGGCATGATTCGACTACAAGTTTTCAGTTTCAGTCGTTTAGCTTGGTATATTTTACAAGACAAACCTGTTTACCAAAAACAACAACTAACCGAGTCAGGGTTAGCGATGT
>CAMYQS010000055.1 GCA_947296835.1 uncultured Atopostipes sp. | reverse complement strand
ACGTTGACTGTCTACTCAAAGGCCTTCGAGTATGAAGCGTCGATGAAGAAAGCAACGGACTCCAGTCACCAGTTAGCGGATGCGCTCGAGGGTGTTCATTTCACAAAAGAGGATTTGAAAACAAGTGTATTTACTGTGAACACTGAATACAAATCAAGGAAAGATAAAGATGGCAATTACCAATCGGTCTTTGATGGTTACCAGGTCCGTCAGAGTTTTCGTTTAGCATTCGCGCTTGATTTCAAACAACTGGCTAAAGCACTCACGGCGATTTCAAAACTAGCGATCGATCCGGAGTTGAGTATTCAATTCACGGTTAAAGATTCGACAGGTGTGAGTGAGGCTCTTTTAAGAAGTGCGACACAAAATGCCAAGGAGACAGCTGAAATTTTAGCGGATGCGTCCGGTGTGAAGCTGGGTGCTATTCTCGATATTGATTATAATTGGAAACGAATCGATCTTTATTCGCAAACGGATTATAGTATGCGAAAATCAAAAATGTTGCTGTCAGAGGAGGTTAAACCATATATCGTTCCAGATGATATTGACGTGACAGATACGGTCACTTTTGTTTGGGAAATTAAGTAGAAAATCAAGGGCACTTGCTTTGGCAGGTGCCTTTTTTATGTTCTGCTCAGATGGAATCAATATTTAAATAATCGTATATGGTGTATAATTTAATAGAAAATGGTTTTACAAAATTGACTAAAAGAAAGGAGTGAGGAGAATGAAATGGACAAACGCTATTAGAGGTACGTTTAAGGGAATGGGTGAATCGATTAGCCGCTTTCCAATGACGGTTCTGTTTCTAGTCGCAATCGCCGGGCTCAATGCTTTAATGATTGAGGACACGGATCTTGATTTCACGAGACTGATCTTTACTTTTATGATTGGTGCAATGTTGAGTATTATTGCTCAGATGGTATATGAGCGCTTCGATCTAAAGGAAACTCTACGATATGGATTTTTTGGAGGGGCCGGCGTTCTGACCCTGCTCTATTATTTTAGCATTGGGCCGCAACATGATTTTAATATGATAATTTCGATTAAAACCGGTATCGCGCTCTTTGCATTATTTATTGCCTTTATTTGGATTCCTACAATTGAGAATGAAGCCGTACCGTTCCATCGCAGTTTTCTCGCGATTGTAAAAGCCTTCTTCACGACCTTGTTATTTTCGCTAGTTTTGGCAGGCGGAATTACAGCAATCTTTAGTGCAACAACTTATCTATTGTTTGATATGGATTACGATATCCTTGGACACTTAATGAATATCGTCGTATCTTTATTCGCACCAATATTTTTCTTATCAATGATGCCTTTCTATCCGAAAGCAGCGGATGATGGCTACACCGTTGAGAGTGAAACTGTAGAACAATTCCGAGTACCGCGGTTTTTAGAGGTTCTCATTTCATATGTGGTGATTCCATTAGTTGTCATCTACACGTTGATTCTCGTTGTCTATGTCGCGATGAATATCACAGGTGATTTTTGGACGGATAATTTACTCGAGCCATTACTGGTTTCGTACGCGATTATTGTGATTGTCGTACTGATTTTAAGCTACAATATCGAGAATCGTTTTACGATTAAATTCAGACAAATGTTTCCAAAAGTTTTATTGCCGATTGTTATTTTCCAAACCGTTGCATCTGTCTTAAAGATTGGTGAAATGGGGATCACTCACGGTCGTTACTATGTCATTATGTTTGGTGTGTTTGCGACAATCGCAGGTGTTATTTTTGGATTCTTCAAGGTGAAACACCACGGTTACATTGCGGTTGCATTATTGGTCTTGACGACGATCTCGATTATACCGCCAATTGATGCTTTTACAATTAGTAAAAATAGCCAGATTAATTTTCTGGTAGAGAAGCTAGAAGCGAACAATATGTTGGAAGATAATGTGATTATTCCAAATAGTGATATTCCGGAGAAGGATAAAATCGCGATTACGCAATCTGCTTTCTATCTACAGAGATTGGGCTATAACGATGACATTGCCTTCTTGCCAGATGACTACGAAATTTATAATGACTTCCCGCGATTGTTTGGTTTTAGTGAAACGTATCCTGGCCATCAAATTGAGTATGATGGGTCACAGTTCTTTTATCTAGAACAAGAAAATCGATATGTGGTGGATATTACTAATTATGATGTGATGGCTAAGTTGGATATCATCGACAATCAGCGAGTTGCGCCGTTGTCCATTGAAGTTGACGGTGAAATGTATACCGTCCAAGTGACCATGGATTATGACGATTACCCTCTTATTCAGATTATTGATAGTGAAGGTATAAAATACCTCTCACATAACACTAAAGAAATGTATGATGAAATGTTTGGGGAAGACACAACGGTAGGTTACATCCGACAAAACGTAACCGTAGAAGACGCCACATTCGTAGTTGAAAACGACAAAGTGAATGTCAGTATATTAGTCAACTCAATGGAACGCTCAAAATCTTACGTGAGTATCGATTTTGTTCTTTATATCGACTTTAAATAATTTAATAATGAACATGAAATGGTATTGCCTCCTCCAAATGAGTAGGTAATACCATTTTTGTATGTTGGAGATGACTATCGAAATCCCCCAAATGTTATCGTAAGAAATATATAGACCCATTTTTTCACCACCTGAAGGGTATAATTTTCGAAATGTCTGAACGAATACGATAAAATGAGTTGTAGAGAGTAAAGGGACAGGGGAGAGTGCAGTTGTATGAAAATTGGAATTGTTGCAGATACATCCAGTAATTTTACGCCTGAAATAGCAGAGAAGCTTGGTATCCACATTGTACCTATGCAAATTATAATTGATCAACAAACCTATAAGGATGCTTACGATTTATCAATAGAAGAGTTTTACGAAAAAATGGCAACATCAAAAACGCTGCCGAAAACATCACAACCCGCCATTGGAGAGTTTCTTCAACTATATGAAAAGATAGAGAATCAGTACGATAAAATTATCAGTATCCATCCGGCGAAAGCTTTATCGGGTACGCTAGAAACAGCCATGATGGCTGCCAACCAAGTGAATCCCGAAAAGATAACGGTATTCGATTCAGAATTGGTGTCTGTTTTAACCGGCTACTTAGTGCTTGAAGCGAAACGATTAGTGAATCTAGGGAAGTCACACGAAGTCATTATCAATCGACTAATGGAGATGAAGTCCCGAACCGTTGCGTTTGTGACAGTCCACAACTTCGATAACCTTGTTCGAAGTGGGCGTCTGCCGCGTATTGCGGGGAAACTATCGAACCTTGTACAGATTAAACCAATTTTAAAGATTTCAGCAGCGGGTATTGAGCTCGAACGAATCGTCCGTACATCGAAAAGAGCCATAAAAAAGGTAGAGAACGTTGCTTTTGATTATTTTGATAACTTAAATTATCCAGCCATTATAAACGTCGCACATGGTAATGTGTTAGAAAATGCGGAAGAGGCTTTAGTACGCTTATTGAAACATTATCCAGACCAAGATAGTATCATTCAGCGCCTGGCATCTGTTATCGGTGTACATACAGGACCTGGAATACTCGGCTATACCATCACACCAGAATATACAAATTAATTTACAAAAACCTCTAGTCCCTCTGAAACTAGAGGTTTTTTCACGTCTCAAGTTAGATGAATTCAGCTGTAAAGGTCTTCATGTTACAATTAATTGGAATGAATAATCAGTAAAGGAGAACGATTCAATGGTAAAAGTAGCCGTTATTTTAGCACCAGGTTTTGAAGAAATGGAAGCGTTAGCTCCAGTTGATCTATTAAGACGTGCCAATTTCGATGTTGATTTAGTGGGTTTGGAAGAAGAAGTCACCGGTTCACACGGTATCACCGTAAAAGCAGATAAAGTAATTAGTCCATCCTTGAAGACATATGATCTCATCGTTATACCGGGTGGCCAGCCAGGAGCGGATAATCTTAAAAATAACGAGATTGTTATCGATAGTTTAAAATTTGCGTATGCGAATGGAAACAACGTCGCCGCAATTTGTGCCGGACCGATTGTATTAGAAAAAGCCGGTTTACTGACAGGGAAAAACTATGTGAGTTTTCCAGGAACAGAGACAGAAATTAAGAATGGTCACCGACAAGCGGAGGCGATAGTGGTCCGCGATGGCAATATAATCACAGCAAGAGGAGCGGGAGCATCATACGAATTTTCGCTCGCCTTAATCGAGATGCTTGGTGGCGATGCGGATGAAATTAGCGACAGCATCCAATATACAAATGTCTTAAACGAACATATTCAAAAAAGCTCCCCTAAAGAATAGGGAAGCTTCATCTATCAATGTACCGGCACAAATAGTTTCACATATCGTTTCTGATCGCGATTTGAAACATAGCCTAATTTTTCATAAAAAACATGCGCTTGTCCGCGGTTGTTGCCTGAGTTGATCCGGATACCGTCCATCCCAAGGACCATCGCTTCTTGCTCAACAGCATGAAGAAGCTGTTTACCAATGCCTTTTCCTTGATGGCGCTCATCTATCGCTAAGGCAATCACGTTGAACAGGACATTTGGACTGTAAAGCATTTCATAAAGCTGGGCGTGAATGTAACCAATCACTTGCCCTTCCGCTTCAAAAGCGAATAAAACATGTTGATCAGGATGTTGCAAAATTCGAGTCAAAGTTGAAGCAGTAGCCTCTAAATCAGCGCTCCCCATTTCAGTCATTGTATTTAACAGATGAACAGCAGATGCATCTGCAATCGTTAGGTGACGAATCAAAAAGTTCAATCCTTTCTCAAGGTAAAATGTATAAAAAATAAAGCCATCTAAAAAATAGCACGGTATGCTTCAAAAATCTATAGTTTTTTAAAAAAATTAAAAAAGATTTAAAAAAGAACTTTGTGAAACGAAGACCAAAACATTATGCCTACAACGTTTGCAATTCCACAAACTTTGATAAAGCTGTGAATCCTGTAAAGTCAAACGTTATCATGAAAAAAACCTTTGAAATCTCATTGTGAAATGGATATAATGACAGATGGTGAAAAGAGTCTCATAAAAAAGAAAGACAGGTTATCGATGTGACGAAAACGCAAAAATCTGTATATATAGCATTGTTAGCTGCACAAGCAACAGTTATAGCGATGTTAGAACGACTCATTCCAAATCTATTTGCTTTTGCCCCAGGTGCGAAACTTGGTCTCTCGAATATGATTACCTTAGTTGCTATCTTTACGCTTTCTTCGAAAGATAGTTTCAAAGTGGTTACCATGCGATTGCTCCTATCTACATTGTTAGGTGGAACGCTTTCGACATTTCTATACAGCTTTGCTGGATCATATCTGAGTTTCTTCGGCATGTTAGCGGTTCGAAAGTTAGGACCCAAACGTGTAAGCTTTATCGGCATAAGTGCGACTGGTGGTATTTTGTTCAACGTCGGCCAGTTATTGGTAGCGAGCTTTATTGCGCAAGCCTTGAGTGTCATGCTCTATCTCCCCGTATTATCTTTCGCAGGCATTATTGCGGGAGTAGCGGTTGGTTTAGCAGGAAACTTTATGATGCAAAATATTGCAACCATTAAAAAAATGCAAAGTGAAGAAGCGAAAACAGATCGCTTATCACAAGCATGGTATGAAATGACCCTCGAACAATAAGAAGATTTGAAATGAACGGTAGGATATTTGCTTGAAATCATGAAACAACCTTGTTCATATATGCACAAAAATGTATAATACTACGTAAATAGAGTCATTATGCAATATATGAAGAAGTTCTGACAATTAACTTGTCCATTATTTTTATTGAATTGAATATTATCATTTCAGATGGTAATTGACATTAAAGGAGAAAAGGAGAAATAAAATGAAAAATAAACAGTTTTGGGCCGATTGGTTATTCCCAATCATCTCGTTAGTTACATTTGCATCATTGTTAGCAACAATGTTAATGACGATGGACTCAATTAGAGTAGGGTCGCTATTATCATATTCAGCAGGACTATTAGCCTACACAAGTATGTTAACCGTTACATTTATCGGTTCACGTCCGCGATTTATTGAAAAGCATTTCGGAATGCCACATATGTTTGAAGTACACGGGGTTATGTCAGTTATGTTGACAATCTTAGTATTAATCCACGTGATCATCCAATGGAACGGTATCCAATGGGTAACAGACATGTCAATCGTATCTCAAACAGGTTGGGTAGCAGCGATTGCATTATTAGTTGTTATGTTTACAGGAATTTTCTCTTTATCGGGTATGTTCGTAAACACAAACCCTGCATTACGTAAATTTAAAGAAAAACAACCACGTGAATTAAACTTATGGTTACACCGTTTAGCAATTGTTTCTGATATTTTTGTATTCTTCCACTTGTTTAATTTACCATTTTTACGTGACAACATGTTCTTCATGGTATTGTTGTCAGTTTACACAATTTACGTGCTTGGTTACTACGCATGGTGGAAAATTAAAGTTCAAATGTTACCAAAATACAAACTTGGAAAAATCTATAAAGGAACACCTTCATTATACGTTTTAGAGTTCGAACCAACTGAAGGAAGAACAATTCCACAATACAACCCAGGTGAGTACTACTGGATCCACTTTAAAGATGCAGATGGTATAACTAAAGAAGGTCACCCATTCTCAACATCAAGTTCAATCACAGATCGCTTCAATAACTCAATCGAATTTATGATTAAGGAAGCTGGAGACTGGACGAAAGCATTAGAAAACGTAAAACCTGGGGATACAGCAACATTAGAAGGGCCATACGGAGATATGTTCCCACCGCACATCCAAGAATTAGATGAAAGTGTACCATTCACTTTACTAGCGGGTGGTATTGGTTTAACACCGATGCTAAGTATTGCACGTCACGAGCACCAAATTGGTTCACAACGTGAGATTCACTTAGTTTGGGGATTATCATTCAAAGAAGATATGTTTATGCTAGAAGAACTTGAAGAAATCAAAAAAGCAAACCCGAATTTCCATGTTCACATTATTTTCTCTAACGAGGAAGTTGAAGGTTACGACTTTGGATTTATTACAAACGAATACTTAGAGCAAAATGGTGCAGGCGATTACGCAAACGGAGAATTCTTTGTATGTGGGCCAGAGCCAATGATTAATGCTGCAAAACGTATTCTAGACAACGGTAACGTAACACACGCTCAAAGACATATTGACGACTTTGGATTCTAATTGATTCTAATATAGAAGGGATGTAAGCTTAAAATGGGAAGAAAAACTAAATTTACGATTCAATTATTAGTAGCAGGTTTCTTCGTTATGATGTTAACAACATTCTTAATGACTGAAAACTACTCACTATCATCAGGTAACGCAGATGTTGCAGACCTTGAAAGTGTTGAAGATGGTGTTTATGCCGGTTCAGCGGATGGTTTTAATGGACCAATTAACGTAGAAGTAACAGTTGATGGCGGCAAAATTACAGATGTAAATGTATTAAGCCATACGGAATCAGATGGTATTTCAGATCCAGCATTTGATGAAATTCCAGCAGCAATGGTAGCAGGAAACACAACAGAAGTTGAAGTTGTATCCGGTGCAACATTCACATCAACAGGTTTAATGGCAGCAGTTAACAACGCATTAAGCGGTGAACCAGGCGAAGCTTCTGAAACTCCAGTAGAAGATACTGAAGAAGAAACAGTCATCGAACCATCAGAGAACGTATTTGTAGACGGTACGTATGAAGCAACAGTAGACGGACACAACGGTCCACTATCCGTTGAAGTTATCGTTGAAGGTGGCGTTATTACAAGTGTTGAAGTAACAGAAAATGAAGAAACAGAAGGCCTTGCAGATCCAGCT
>CAMYQS010000054.1 GCA_947296835.1 uncultured Atopostipes sp. | reverse complement strand
GTATACTGAGGTAGAACCTATAATAGTATCCCCAGCGTATACTACATTTGAGGTAATTAGAGAAGATGTAATATTACCCACTTATCTGTTTATGATATTTCAATCATCAGAAAAAGATAGGTTAGGGTGGTTTTTAAGTGACACGAGTGTGAGAGCTAATTTGGATTGGGAAGTCTTTTGTGGAATAGAGCTGAATCTTCCTCCAATTAGTATTCAAAAGAAATATGTAGATGTGTATAACGCATTACTTTATAATCAAAAAGCATATCAGTCAGGATTAAATGAGATTAAATCTACGGCAAATTTATACATAGAAACTATAAAAAATGAAGAGGAATCTAAAAAAATTGGACCATACATTAAATTGTCTAGTGAAAAAAACACAAAACTTGACTACGGAATTGATAGAGTAAGAGGAATTTCAATTGAAAAGAAATTTATTACTACTAAAGCTGATATGTCGGGCGTTAATTTAAAAAATTATTCAATTGTAAACCAAAGAAGTTTTGCATATGTAACAGTAACTTCTAGAAATGGAGATAAAATTTCACTAGCCTTTAATGACGGTGATAGCCCATATATATGCTCATCATCGTATGTTGTATTTGAAGTGGATGAGAGTACCATATATCCTGAATATCTTAGAATATTATTTAGTCAAAGTGATTTTGATAGATATGCTCGGTTCCATTCATGGGGGAGTGCTAGAGAGACTTTTGGGTGGGAGGACATGATGAATGTGTCGATTCCAATTCCAGAACTAAATATACAAAAGGCAGTTGCAGATATTTATGAGGTTTATTTGAATAGAAAAAATATAAACGAGAAATTGAAAACAAGAATTAAGAACTTATGCCCAATCTTAGTTAGAGGAGCTATATATGAAGCCAGTACTGTGAAGGGAGAATAACATATGGAGTACAACGTTCAGGTTGATAAATTTAATGAAGATGAATTAGAAGCTGCGACGATCAAACTCTTTCAGGACTTAGGTTATGAATATATCAACGGGGTTAGTTTTAATAGGAAATATGAAGATATACTAATTGAAGATGACGTGGTATCTTTTCTAAAATCTAAATATTCTTTAGAAGATTTAAGTGAATTAGAATTACAAAAAATAGTCAACCGGGTTTCATTAATCCAAGCAACCCCACTTTATTTAGGTAACCGGGAGGCTTTTCAGTTAGTAAATAAAGGTTTTGATTTAATACGGGATGAGAAAAGTAAAGATGCTCTTCACATAGAGTATATAGATTTTGATAAACCAGATAATAATATTTTCAAAGTTGTTAATCAGTATTCGGTGCAGGGAGAAAGATTAAGAAGACCAGATTTATTAATTTTTATTAATGGAATACCTGTAGTAATCTGGGAATTTAAGACAGCTATTGAAGAAAATAAAACTATTTATGATGCTTGGGAACAAATTTCAATTAGATACCGTAGAGATATCCCAAATTTGATGCGTTATAACTTTTTGTCAGTAATCAGTGATGGAGTAAATACTCGATTAGGGAGTATTTTTACTCCATATGAGTACTACTATGGTTGGAATAAAATAAAGGAAGATGAAACGACTTCACAAGGAATCAGCTCACTGATTACGATGGCTTCAGGAGCATTCTCAAAAGAACGTTTATTAGCAATTCTAAGAGATTTCATTTTTTATCCGGATGACAGTAGAAAAGAAGAAGCTATAGTATGCCGCTATCCTCAGTTTTTTGCTGCAAATAAAATGTTTGAAAATATAAAGAATCATATGCGACCAAAAGGCGATGGAAAAGGTGGTACATATTTCGGTGCTACTGGAAGTGGTAAAACCTATACTATGTTATTTCTATCAAGATTAATTGCCCTAAGGGATAATAAAAAGATGAAAAATCCAACAGTAGTGATTCTAACTGATCGAGAAGATCTGGATACACAAACTTCAGAACTTTTTGTTGCCGCAAAACAATTTTTGAATGAAAACGATGTACGTAGCATAGAAAACAGAGAAGATTTAGCTGAAACTTTACTAAATAAACCGAGTGGTGGAATTTACCTTACAACTATTCAAAAATTCTATGAAGGTACAGGGTTGTTATCAGATAGATCAAATATTATTTGTATATCAGATGAAGCTCACCGAACACAGACAGGAGTAACTTCTAAAGTAAAGAAAACAGAAGAAGGAGTAGTAACCACACATGGATTCGCGAAATATTTAAGAGATAGTTTCCCGAATGCTACGTATTGTGGGTTTACTGGGACGCCGATTGATGAAACTATTGCTGTATTTGGTGACATAGTAGACAGCTATACTATGAAACAATCTAGTGATGATGGTATTACTGAGAGAATTGCTTATGAGCCCAGATTGGCCAGAGTAATAATGTCAGATGAAAAAGCAAAAGAGATTCAAAAATATTATGACCGAGTATTAGGTGAAGGGGCAAACCCTGCTCAAGTCGAAGAAAGTCAAAAATCTATGTCTAAAATGAACCAGATACTAGGTAATAAAGATCGTTTACAGCTGATTGCATCTGATATTGTAAAACACTATAAAAAATTAACATATGAGAAACCTGAGATAGTGCAAAAAGCTATGATTGTATGCTCAAGTAGAGAAATAGCATATCAGTTACTACAGGAAATATTAATAATACAACCAGATTGGGGTAGTAAGCGTAAGTCTGAAAATGAAGATAAGCTTAATAAAAATCAGTTGGATAAACTCATTTCTTTACCCAAAATTAATATGGTTGCGACAAGAGGTCAGAACGATAGGCAAGAATTATACGATATATGTGGAACTAAAGAATACCGAAAGATGTTAGCAAGGCAATTTAAAAATAATGATTCAAATTTTAAAATAGCTATAGTAGTAGACATGTGGATTACTGGATTTGATGTACCATCACTAGCGGTCATGTATATTGATAAACCACTACAAAAACATACATTAATTCAGACGATTTCTAGAGTTAATCGTGTTTTTGACGGAAAAGATCAAGGTTTAATCGTAGATTACATAGGGATAAAAAACCAGATGATGGAAGCTATCAAATCTTATAATGACCCAAAAGAAAATCCAATTGATGAGATAAATATAACTTTAGGAATTTTTAAAAATCTTCTATCATTAATAGATGATCTTTTTTCTAACTTTAATGCAACTGAATATTATGAAGGCGAGCCTTTAGAACGTTTAAATTCTTTAAATAAAGCAGCTGAGTATGTGCAGGCTAGTAAAGATTTAGAAACTAGATTTATGGGGTTAACGAGAAGGTTAAAATCTTCATATAGTATTTGTGCACCTTCAGGGGAACTAAGAGATTTAGAAGTGTCTAGGGCTCAGTTCTACTTTGCAGTACGGTCTATCATCTACAAGCAAACTAAAGGTGAAAGTCCTGATGCGGAGATAATGAATTTAAAGGTCGAAGCTATGGTTCAAGAAGCTATACTTTTTACAGGTATTGAAAATATAGTAGATGAAGAGAAATCAATTGACTTGTACAGTGAAAAGTTTATAAACCAGCTTGACGAAATTGATTTACCTATATCGAAGTTCAATGCACTTCTACGACTTCTAAGAAAAGCCATAAATGAGTATGGTAGGACCAATAAAGTTAAGTCAATAGAATTTAATGAGAGATTAAGAAGAATAGTGGATGAATATAATAGTCGTGATAAATTAGTTTTTACTAGTGAGGTAGTAGAGGATTTTGTAAATAACTTATCGGACAAGCTTCTTGAAATCTTAAAAGATTTAGAAACCGATAAAACGTCATTTGAGAAGTTGGGAATTAGCTATGAAGAGAAAGCATTCTACGATATTTTAATTAAAGTTAGAGATGATCATGGCTTTTCATATTCAAATGAAAATTCACTAAAATTAGCTAAAAAGATAAAAAACTTAGTAGTTGATAAATCTCAATATGTAGATTGGTCTCGTAGGGACGATATTAAAAACCAGTTAAATATGGAATTGACAGTCTTACTATATGAAAATGGGTATCCACCAGAATGGGATGAAGTTATATTTGAAAAAGTAATGGAGCAAGCTGAAAACTTTAAGGATTTCAATAGTTGAACTATCAAAGTTAGTTAACCAGATACTGTAAATAAATTTCATATATATATTATAAAGTTGAATAACATTTTAAATAGCTCAAGAGTTTAATGACTCTTGGGCTATTTTTGTGCAAAAAATTAAATTAGGGAGGTTTTGTAGTTGTTTAAATCCAAAGAACGATATTCAACTAGGCGAGTAAATGAAGAGGTATCAATTCTTATACAAGGATTTCTGTGGTATTTGATAGACGAAGAAGTTACTAAAGGACGGAAACTGGACTATTTTCAAATCTTTGAAATCGAGAGTATTGATGGGGAATAAAAGTCCTACATAAACAAGAACAACCAACTTGGAGTCAAGAAGTCTTTTTATCAGTAGCAGATGAAGATCGTATTAATCAAAAAATCTGGGTCATTGATTCTGGTTACCAGACGATGCTATTTCCTGAAGAATACTAAGAAGGAGGTTTAAGAATAGTGTATATAGTATATAGGGCAATCATTGTAAAAGATGATTGCCCTATTTTTGTTGTCAAAAACATAAAAGGAGGAAATGTCATTGGAAAAAGTGTATGACCTAAATGGAGAATTTTCAAAAAGTAATGTGTGTGGGAATGAGCGTGTAGCTGCTAAACGTGTCGACATTGTTTCAGTGCGACTAGTAAAAGAAGCAAGTCTTATGTATAAACGGAGGTTTGTTGGGAGCCCAGACCATGCCTATGAGATTTTTAAAGATTTCCTGGAAGACTTAGATAGAGAGGTTTTTGTCGTTTTAACATTAGACACAAAAAATCGACCGTTGGCGGTAAATGTTGCCCATGTAGGAAATTTGAATTCCAGCATTGTTTCACCAGCGTGTGTTTTACGTGTTGCCATACTTAGCTCAGCTAATTCTATCATGGTTGCACATAATCATCGGATTATAGGAAAGTTAGACTAAGTCTTTACGGTATGTTATTATGATGACAACTAAAATAATTAGGTGTTACCTAATAAGGCGAGAGTGCGTTTTATGAATAATAAACTAAGAATAATTAATGGTTCTGATGACAACGAGAGGTTATATACTATTGAGGAGATGAACAAATTCCAGCAAAGTTTGATTTCTGGTTGGGAATTGCAACAACGAGCAGTAGGATATACAGAAGAATCTATCGCTCTAAATTTAAGAAATATCAAAGAGTTTTTGGAATTAATTGACAAATATATTTGGGATATTACGCCAGAAGACGTGGATAAATTCTATGCAAATTTAGTTGGAAGAAATTTAGCACATTCAACCAGAAGAAAATATCAATCTAATATATCAACTTTTTTAAATTATTTAAGAACTCGAAAGAGTTTAGAAATATATCAAAAAATCGGTGTAACTGTTCCAGATGTTTTTGATCAATTTAATAAATTTTTTCATAGAAGAGATGATAATGATATAAAAGTTGTACCTCCAAAAAAAGAAATTGTGGATATATTTTTTGATTTTTTAATTGAAGAAATGAAATATAGTAGAAAATATAAAACAGTGGCAAGAGACTACGTATTTTTTAAATTATTAGGACT
Organism: uncultured Atopostipes sp.; assembly: GCA_947296835.1. Classification (GTDB taxonomy): domain Bacteria; phylum Bacillota; class Bacilli; order Lactobacillales; family Carnobacteriaceae_A; genus Atopostipes. The sequence goes on along the minus strand of CAMYQS010000054.1, from coordinate 2,258 downwards.
TTTAGGTATAAGAATTAATGAATTGACAATGGTTGATGTCTCAGATGTACGTTTTGATTTAGGAACAACTGAAATTGGAAAAATTAACATTAGATATGGCAAAGGAAGCAGGGGGACGGGCCCAAAACAAAGATGGGTACCATTAATTAATGGTTCAAGGAAATTGTTAGAATGGTATTTAAAAAATGTTCATGTACTATTTAATGGTAATTATGAAAATGAAATTCCCTTATTCTTAACAGAATCTGGGGATCGAGTTACAAGAGATGCAATGAGAGCTAATCTTGCGAGAAGAGAAAAGAAAGCAGGAATTCCAGAAAGTGAAAGATTTAGTGCACATCAGCTGAGACATGCTTTTGCGACTGATTTAGCAGGTAGAGGAGTTGATATTTTGACTATAAGTAAGTTATTAGGACACTCAAATATTGCTACTACTGCAGGTTACTTAGATGCAAGTTCAGATTATATTGAAAAAAGAATTAAAGTTGCACAAAGAAAATGGAAACAAGAGTTATTAGAATTGGAGGATGAGTAATATGAGTTTAGATTGGAAATTAAGACAAGTGATGGCAAAAAAAGAAATTTGGAGTGCTACTGATCTAATAATGGTGATGGAAGACAAGGCAGGGTATTCGATTACTCCTGCCTCTGTTTCGAAATTAATTAATGAGAAGCCTAAAATGATGAGAATGGAAACACTAGATGCTCTATGTACAGCATTAGAATGTAAGCCTAATGATTTAATCATTCATAAATCTACAAATATGAATAAAGTAGAGAAAAAAGAATCACTACAACAAAAAGAGCAGTTAAAAGTAGTAAATAATGATAGACCACTGCCACCGATTTAAGGAGGTGTAGATTTGAAGCAAATGAATTGTCCAATTTGTGGTAAAAAAACAGGGGTTAAAATAATTGAAACATCAGGAAAATGTACTAATTGTACAAATATATTAAACTTAGAATCTATTAAATTGAAAGCTAAAAGATTAGTGTTATTCCAGGATAGTTGGAAAAATGACTACTCTTATGATTTTATAAAGTTTATTTCGAAAAGTGATATGAGTATTTCTTGGCAATATAAATGTACTAATGATTTTCGTAAAGTACTTGAAATTCATGATACTAATATTTTTATTGAAGATAAATTGCAAATAAATTATGACGAAATAAGTACTTCTAAAAGTCAATTTCAATTAAATGCTATGGTTGCTTATCTTTACTCAAAAAAAAGTATTAAATTCAGTAGTGAACCATTTCCTTGGTTTCCAAGAACATTAAATAAACTAGCATATTATAACGATGATATTTTAGATTACTTTTTTGATTCTGAGAGATGTAGTGATTGTGGGATAGAATTAAAAAAAGAATATCCACATGGATATTGTAATAGTTGTATGGAACGAAGAAGCATATATAATTTGTGTGAAAACATGGAGCAATGCGAATGGATAGAAAGTAAAGCGACAAATCAATTATTCCGCGAGTTTATGGCTTATCTATCAAACAATTTAGAATCAAATGGATATATAAATGATGTTTCAAGAGTAATTATGCCGTTATTTAATTGTTTAGAAAAAGAAGAATATAAAATTATTGATGATGAACAAATTCATAAATTTAAATTTATAAATCATATCAATCATTCATGGTTTACCACAAACTTTAATGAAATATCTCGACAAACTAAAAAAGACAAAACTATATTAAATAGGAGTATTATTTACTTACTAAATTTTCTGGAAATGAAAGAGTTATATTTTTGTTATGAATCAACTGAGTTAAGAGTTGTAGATGATGAATTAAAATTAATTGATCTGAATGAAATTGAAAAAAGAAAAATAAAGAAGAAAATAAATGATATACCTGATAATTTTCAGAAATTACTAATTCATTATTTAAATATTGAAGTGTTGAGAAGTAAAAATATGAAAAAGAAGAATGCTATTAAAGGTTTAAAATGGAAATCAATACACAGTAATTTTGATGTAATAACAAATTTTATAAAAAGCATTAATGAAAATTTCGAGGTTTATAATTGGTCTTCAATAACCCAAGAAATTGTAGATTCTTATTTATTAATGTTTAATAACCGAAATTATAGAAAAATTAATAGAAGCAAGTTAAGAAGTTTTTTTCAGTTTGCAAAGAAAAATAATTATGTCATTCAGAATCCAGTTCATAAAAGTAATTATGAAGAAACTGATTATTACGCGCCTTCAGGCCCACCTATTCGTCCTATCGAGTCTTTCAATATC
>CAMYQS010000053.1 GCA_947296835.1 uncultured Atopostipes sp. | reverse complement strand
GTGAATTGAAAAAGCCCAGCAACTTCGAAAGTGGAATACGAAGTTAGTAGCGGATTCCAGCAACTTCGAAAACGGAATACGAAGTCAGTGGCAGAGTCCAGCGACTTCGAAATCACAATACGAAGTCAGTGGGAAAATATCCCGGAAAATTTCCAATCCTATTCCAATATTTGACCTAATTTCACCCACAATACGTGATTAAAATAGATTCACATTTATCAATCACGACTCAATACATAGTAAAGCGCAAACAGATTTTTTTACTTTCAACAATCTCATTGTTTTTTAATGTGATTATTGATACCATAGAGCATAGTTTTATGATAAAATACATTAGTATGCTTACTAGCAAAGTACAGATATAAATAATAAATAAAAATGTAATTCTATTTAAGGAGATTAAAGACATGGTTCAGATTCTAAAGAAAATGTTTGATACAGATCGCCAGACGTTAAAACGTTACGGTGGTATCGCGGATCAAATCGAAAACTTGGCTGACAAATTCGAAAAACTTTCTGATGAAGAGTTACAATCAAAGACTCTTGAATTTAAAAGCCGCCTTGAAAAAGGCGAAACACTAGAAGACATTTTACCAGAAGCTTTTGCGACAGTTCGAGAAGGCGCGAAGCGAGTACTTGGTCTATATCCATTCCGAGTACAGTTAATGGGTGGTCTTGCGCTACACGAAGGTAACATTGCTGAAATGAAAACCGGTGAAGGTAAAACATTAACAGCAACAATGCCTGTATATTTAAACGCATTAGCTGGACAAGGTGTGCACGTTGTTACAGTTAACGAGTACCTAGCAACACGTGACGCGGATGAAATGGGCGAGTTATACAGATGGTTAGGCCTAACAGTAGGATTAAACTTAAACTCGAAAACATCTGCAGAAAAGCGCGAAGCTTACTTATCAGATATTACGTACACAACAAACAACGAATTAGGATTTGACTACCTAAGAGATAACATGGTTGTTTATAAAGATGATATGGTTTTACGTCCATTACACTTTGCTGTGCTGGATGAGGTTGACTCGATCTTAATTGATGAGGCACGTACGCCATTAATCATTTCAGGACAAGCGAACCGTTCGACTTCGTTCTACACACGTTGTGACTTCTTCGTCAAAGGCTTAAAAGAAGAAGAAGATTATACAATTGATATTCAATCAAAATCGATTAGCTTCACAGAACATGGGATTGACCGCGCAGAGAAAGCATTCCGCGTAGACAACCTATATGACGTTAACAACCAAGAACTTGTCCATCACTTAGACCAATCATTACGCGCGAACTACATTATGATTCGTGACCATGATTATGTTGTTGATGACGCCCAAGTTAAGATTGTTGACCAATTTACAGGTCGTATTATGGAAGGTCGTCGTTACTCAGATGGCTTACACCAAGCAATTGAAGCTAAAGAAGATGTTGAAATCCAAAAAGAAACAAAAACGATGGCAACTATTACGTTCCAGAACTTCTTCCGTATGTACCGTAAGTTATCAGGTATGACCGGTACAGCTAAAACAGAAGAAGAAGAGTTTACAGATATTTATAACATGAACGTTATCGCGATTCCGACAAACCGTCCGTTAATCCGTGATGACCGTGATGATATTATTTATCCTACTCTAGAAAGTAAATTTGATGCAGTGATCGAAGACATCAAAGAACGCTATGAAAAAGGACAACCAGTATTAGTTGGTACAGTAGCTGTTGAAACGTCTGAGTACATCAGTCATTTATTAACTGAAGCAGGTATTCCACACGAAGTATTAAACGCGAAAAACCACTTCCGTGAAGCAGATATTATAATCAACGCTGGTCAACCAGGTTCGATCACAATTGCTACAAACATGGCTGGTCGTGGAACGGATATTAAATTAGGACCTGGAGTTCGTGAAATGGGTGGACTTGCAGTAATCGGTACAGAGCGACACGAATCACGTCGTATTGATAACCAGTTACGTGGACGTTCTGGACGTCAAGGTGACCCTGGTGTTTCACAATTCTACCTATCATTACAAGATGATTTAATGAAACGTGCAGGATCAGATGCGATTCAACAAGCATTAGAGCGTCTACAAATCGAAGGCGACGATGCTGTTATTCAAAGCCGCATGATTTCACGCCAAATTGAATCGGCTCAAGAACGTATTGAAGGGAACAACTTTGATACACGTCGTAACGTTCTACGTTATGATGACGTAATGCGCGAGCAACGTGAAGTAATCTACTCACAGCGTCAAGAAATCATTTTACAAGATAAATCATTAAACTATGTAACGGTTCCAATGATTCAACGAACAATTGACCGTACGGTGGATACGGCAACTCAAGCTGAAAATCGTTCTGAATGGAACTTACAACACTTATTAGAGTTCGCTCAAACAACATTGTTACGTGATGCAGATGCATTGACAATTGCAGATTTCGAAAACAAATCACCTGCACAAATCCGTGAGCGACTACAAGATTTAGCGAAAGAAAACTACAACAACCAAAAAGAAGTTGTAAACAATGAAGAAATGTTCTTAGAATTTGAGAAAGTTGTTATTTTACGAGTTGTTGACCAACAATGGACAGATCACATTGATGAAATGGATCAGTTAAGACAAGGAATTAGTCTACGGTCATATGGTCAAACAGACCCATTAGTTGAGTATCAAGCCGAAGGTCTTCGTCTATTCGAAGAAATGATCGGTGATATTGAACACGATGTGACACGTCTAATCTTGAAATCACAAATTCGTCAAAACTTAGAACGTGAACAAGCAAAACCGAGTGAAGAACCGAAAAAAGTTACACGTAGAAAAAAGAACAACTAAAGGATTTATAATCCTAAGTAGCTGAAAGAACTAGAACCCCCTTACAAATAAGTGGGGTTCTTTTAATCAAAAAGGAGGCCTTTATGGAATTTAGCGAGATAAGAAAACAACTAGACATGTTAAATGATAAAATTAATGCTTTCAGGAGGTCTCTTTGACCTAGAAAAATTGGAAGTAGATATACGAGAATTTGAAGAAGTAATGGCGCAACCTGGATTTTGGGATAACCAAGACGAAGCACAGGTCGTCATTAGCGACTTAAACGATATTAAAAATAAATACGATTCATTTATGACATTAAGTGAAAACCATGAAGAATTCGAATTAATGCTTGAAATGGTTGAAGAAATGCCCGACCCAGAATTAAAAGAAGAATTAGAAGCGGGTATTCAGAAACTAATAAAAGATGTCGAAGACTACGAGTTAGTTATGCTTCTAAATGGCGCATATGACAAAAACAATGCGATCCTTGAGTTGCATCCAGGAGCGGGTGGAACAGAATCCCAAGACTTCGGTGAAATGCTATACCGAATGTATACACGTTATATTGAGCAAAAAGGATTCACTTACGAAGTCATCGATTATCAAGGTGGAGATGAAGCAGGAATTAAAAGTGTAACGCTTCTTGTAAAAGGCGAATATGCTTATGGCTTCTTAAAAGCTGAAAAAGGGGTTCATCGTTTAGTACGAATTTCACCCTTTGACTCAGGTGGCCGTCGCCACACGTCGTTTGTGTCATGTGACGTTACGCCTGAAATTACAGACGATATCGATCTTGAAATTCAACCGGATGAAATCCGCGTAGACGTTTATCGCGCGAGTGGAGCCGGTGGACAGCACGTTAACAAGACAGAATCTGCTGTACGAATTACCCATATCGAAACAGGGATTGTTTCAACAAGTCAGGCTGGCCGTTCACAGTTAGCTAACCGTCAAACAGCAATGCAGCATTTAAAGTCAAAACTATTCCAAAGACGACAAGAAGAAAAAGAAGCTGAAATGGCTAAATTACGCGGTGAGCAAAAAGAAATCGGATGGGGCTCACAAATCCGATCATATGTCTTCCATCCATATTCAATGGTAAAAGACCACCGTACAGATCATGAAACAGGAAACACCGGAGCTGTAATGGATGGGGATTTAGAACCTTTTATCGAAGCTTACTTACGAATGACAATGGATGACAAAAGCTAAAACAAAATAATCTCATCAAAGAAAATAGACTTAAGTGAGATAAAAAATAAAATCAAGCGAAACACTCCAGATATACCCATTTTATTGGGCATTTGGAGTGTTTTTAATTATATAAAAATGTAATGTGACACATTGTAACAACTGATAATAATATGAATGAAATATAGAAAGATTGATGTATCAATGTTCAAGGCGAAAACCTTCTAACGTCCTAATATGTCTGTAATTTTATGTTGTCTTTGAAACATAACTGTAATGTAATTTAAACAAAAAACGTTGTACACAATGGTATACTACTTTCAGTGACGAGTTGCTGTCGCGATTTTTTTGCGAGAAGTAGCAGGTCACTTTTATAATGCACTAAAATCTATTAAAAATAAGGTGTTTTTAAACTATGATAGAACTAAAAAATGTGAAAAAAGTATATGACAATGGTATAACCGCTGTTCACAATATGAACGTTCGCATTGAACAAGGTGAATTTGTTTATGTTGTTGGGCCAAGTGGTGCAGGAAAATCTACTTTCATGCGTATGATTTACCGTGAAGTGCTACCGACTGAAGGGACCATTCAAGTAGCAGATTTCGATATTGTAAACTTGAAAAGAAAAGACATCCCACATTTAAGAAGACAAGTTGGAGTGGTCTTCCAAGACTTTAAGTTACTTCAAACACTAACTGTATTTGAAAACGTAGCTTATGCAATGGAAGTACTTGAAAAAAGTCCAAAACAAATTGAAGTAAGAGTAAAAGAAGTATTAAAATTAGTAGGTCTAGAACAAAAAGCTAAAATGTTACCAAACGAATTATCGGGTGGGGAACAACAGCGTGTAGCAATTGCAAGAGCGATTGCAAACATGCCTCGCGTATTAATCGCGGATGAACCTACAGGAAACTTAGATCCGGAGACTTCAAAAGGGATTATGAACATCATCGAACAAATCAATCAACAAGGAACAACGATTATTATGGCAACACATAATGCTGACATCGTTAACGAGAGAAAACATCGTGTACTTGTAATTGAAGATGGTCGTATTGCCCGAGACGAAGAGCAAGGAGGCTATAACTTTGAAGATTAGAACATTCTGGCGTCATATAAAAGAAGGCTTCAAAAGTATTGGTCGTAACGGTTGGATGAGTTTCGCAGCAGTCAGTGCGGTTTCAATCACGTTACTATTAGTCGGTAGCTTAATCGGAATCGTATCAAATATTAACAACTTTGCTACAGATATCGAGAACGACGTAAGTGTACGAGTATACATTGACTTAGCAGCTACAGATGAAATACAAGATGATCTAGCCGATCAATTAGTCGCTTTAGATAGTGTAGAAGACGTTACATTCTCAAGTCGTGAAAGTGAACTAGACAACGTTAAGGGAAGTTATGGAGACACGTTTGATTTATTCGAAGGTGACCGCAACCCACTACATGATGTTTTCATCGTCGACACAACGTCACCAGAAATAACAGCTGAAGTTGCCCAAGAAATCGAAGGCATGGATTATGTTTCAGATGTTAACTACGGTGGGGCAGATGCAGATAAATTATTCCAAATGACATCAACTATACGAAATGTCGGTGGGATTATTATCGGAGCATTACTATTTACGGCAGTATTCCTAATTTCAAACACGATTCGAATCACAATCTTCTCTAGAAGTACTGAAATCGAAATTATGAAATTAGTTGGAGCAACAAACTGGTTTATCCGCTGGCCATTCTTAATTGAAGGTGCATTAATCGGATTTGTCGGAGCGGTTATTCCATCGGTTGTATTATGGTTCTTATACGATACAATCTTCGGAACAGTATCAGGTTTCTTATCGGGTACAACTTTTGCACTATTACCGCCTGACCCATTCATGTATCAATTACTTCTAGGCCTAATGGCTATCGGAGTAACAATTGGTGCAGTGGGATCAGCATTCTCTATGAGACGTTTCTTAACAGCATAATTTAAACTAAAAAAAATAAACAAATACAAAATAAAAAAACACAAAAACGAATGATTTTTATAATTGGGGGAAATGGAAAAGATGAACAGAAAGAAATTACTAGCTTTAGCGTTAGCAGGAGCATTAAGTTTTTCAACATTCGCAGCACCAGTCGTATCGGTTGAGGCAGCACCAACAACTATTTCAGAATTTGACTCACTAATTAGAGAATTAACTTCAGAAGAGAATGCAGTTTCTGAAAAGTTAGAAAAACTTCAAGCAGATATGAAAGCGAACCAAGAGAAATCAGATAAACTTGTTAAAGAAATGGAAGAAACTCAAACAACTTTAGAGACACTTCAATCTGAAATCGAAACGCTAAAAGAAGGTATTGCTCGCCGTGAAGACCACTTAGCTGAACAAGCACGTAGTGTTCAAGTTGCGGGTGAAACAGGAAACATTATTAGCTTTGTTTTAAACTCACAATCTCTAGATGAATTAGTGGGTAAAATTGATGTAATTTCAAAAATGGTTACTTCAAACCGTAATACAATCGAACAACAAGAAGCAGATAAAGCTTTAGTTGAAGAAAAAGAAACAGAAACGATTGAAAAACAAGAAAAACAACAAGTTCTTGCTGCTGATTTAGAAGCGAACCAATCTGAATTAGAAGAACGTAAAGCAGAAGAAGAAACAATACTAGCAGGCATCGCGGCTGAAAGAGCCACAGCTCAAGCAGACCGTGACGAATTAGTTGCTCAAGCTCGTGCAGCAGAAGCACGTCGTCTTGCACTACAAAATGCTCGTACTGTTTCAGTATCATCTTCTTCAGCATCAGCGAGCTCAAGCTCAAATGGTGGCGGATCAGTTACAACAAGTTCAACATCAGCTCCTGCTCCAGCACCAGCACCAGCTGCAAATAGCGGTTCAGTACTAGGAATTGCAAACAGCTTACTTGGCGTTCGTTACAGCTACGGTGGCGCATCAACTGCTGGATTTGACTGTTCAGGATTTACACAATACGTATTTGCTCGTGCAGGACGTTCAATTCCACGTTCAGCTGCAGCACAATACTCAGCATCAAGTCGTGTTTCAAGAAGCCAAGCACAACCAGGTGACTTAGTATTCTTCTCATTAAGAGGAAGCGGCGTTAACCATGTAGGTATCTATCTTGGTGGAGGAAGCTTCATCGGATCACAAACATCTACAGGTGTTGCAGTAGCATCAATTAACTCAGGTTACTGGGCAAACAAAGTAGTAGGATTTGGGCGTTAATTAATTTCAAACATTTACATTAAACTCAAATATATAATTCGTTATAGGCCTCAGGTATTTACGTACTTGGGGCCTTTTGTGCTATTTAAAATCAGACATTAACATTTCAATGTTGAAATGCCATCTTGAAGACTGTAGAATAAATTTATACTGAAAAGACTAGGAGAGAATACTTTGGAAAACAATCTATTATGGTCCGTCCTGTTATTTTTCATCCAACCGTTATTCTTGGTTGGTTTACTTTATGCCTTTATAAATTATCGTAAACGAATAAACTATACACGCAAAAACTTTCGAGTGAACTTTGTTCGAGATGTTTTTGAAATGAAAGACTTTTTACTTAAGGGGATTATCCCAGGAATTCTAATTTCATTCATAGTGCTTATTGTTGGTCTACCACTATCATTTGAATGGTATATAACTTACCAAGTGATTACTGTGTTCCTTCTATTAATAGGAAGCTACCGACTTATCCATCCGATCTTTACATTCTCACTATCTTCTATTGTAATGACCGGTTTATCCTTATTGAATATTGAATTACCGTTTAACAAATTGAACCCACTCTTTCAAAACAACCAATATATATATGGTTCAGTCAATAATCTAAATCAATTAACCGCCAATGCTTTGTTATTGGCAGCTATTATTTTATTAGTCTCTGTTTATATGATGAAAAATCGAGAAGAAGAGAAAATGTTCCCGATTTTAAGAGCGTCTAAACGAGGTAAGAGGGTTGCGAAG
>CAMYQS010000052.1 GCA_947296835.1 uncultured Atopostipes sp. | reverse complement strand
TTGTGTTGTTTTTGTTTGGTGTGGTTGGGTGGGTGTGTTGTGTATATGGCGATAAAAAACGGCAGCCCATTTCTGTGAAAGGCGGTCACCCCAAATTGAGATTCATCTTCAACAGATAACCGTTTAATATCCTTCGCGATTAAGATATCCTTGAATCGATTAGAATTGCCGGCCAAAGTCAGTGCTTCATAAGCTTGTTTATGTAACAAGTAGCCCGTAGGCATGAAAGGTTCTCGGTCGGCTTCTTTCCAAAGATTCGCGGCATCATGGATGGTTAAGCCATCCGCTAATAATTGCTCTTCAGCTAATAATGTAAAATCAATATAAGAAAATTTAGATAATATAAGGGCATCTATTTCGTTTAGAGCATCTTGTTCAAAGGTTAAGTCGCCACGCCAATAAATATAATCGAGTAAATCGTTCAATGATATCCTCCTCACTGTTTGCATTCATTTCAGGCTAATTGTTTAAATCTGGTGCGATAAAAATTCCTACAATATCAGGACCTGAGTGGGCACCAATGACACTTGTTAAAACATGCGTTTCAATCGGGTGCTCTGGAAAAGCCTCTTCGACCGCTTCTTTTAGCTCAGCTACCATTTCCGGAGCATTTCCATGTGCAATATCGAGTTGGAACGGATAGTCGAGCTTGTCTGTATACTCTTTTACGAGCTCAATCAATCGATTATTCGCACGTTTAGATGTTCGAACTTTCTCTGAAACACCTACACCTTTTTCATCTTGTGCTTTAATGGTTATAATCGGTTTGATTTTTGCCAACTTCGCCACTGTCCCAACAACTGCCGGAAATCGTCCACTCTCAACTAAAAAATCTAGCGTATGGACCGAAGCATAGGCGATCGACTGTTCTCTTAGGATATCCAGTTGTGAAATAATTTCAGCCATCGTACGTCCTTCATCCACCATTCGTTTCGCTTCTTTCACTAAATAACCGGCGGGAAGTGAAACTAACTTTGTATCGTAGGTTGTTACTTTCGCTGTCTCTACTTCTTTTCCAATTAACTCAAGTGTTTGAACCGCTCCAGAAACATTTGAGCCAAGATGAATACTTAAAATTTCATCATATTCTTCCCCAAGTCTTTGGTACAACTCTAACGCAGCTCCTGGCAACGGTTGAGAAGTGGTCGGAATACTTTTTGCTGTTACCATTTTTTCGTAAAATTCTTCAGTCGTAATATCATAACCATCTTTGTAATTTTGATCGTCGATCATTATCTCAATAGGCAGTATGTAGACACCCATTTCCTCTGCCATGGCGGGCGTAATATTACAGGCAGTATCGGTCACTATTGCTATTGTCATCATTATTCTCCTTGTTTCGGTTAATTTATAATTTCTTCCACTTTTATTTTATCACTCCTGTGAATGTTTGTTTAGGAATAACCATGAAACATGTTTGAAGTTTGTATGACTAATTAAAAGAAAAAACGCCAATCCTCTACTGGACTGGCGCTAACTTGCTATTTCCCAATTTCAAAAACGTATTTATGCCCTTGACTCATACTGTGGTAAAAGCCATCACCTTCATATAAATGGAACACTTGAACATTTTGACGCTCCGATTCGTCTGGATAAACTTGCTCAACATAAGGATTGTCTTTCAAGACTTCTTCCAAACCTTCTTTTCCAAGATCGCGCACTTCACCAGTGATGCGAATGACTTGGACTAAATAACCGTCTTCGTTGAATCCGGTGATGGCCACTTTGGGATTTGCTTTAAGTTGCTTATAGAAATCCGTCTTCGGGCTCGTCATAAAGAATACCCCATTCTCATTCGCAACACCCATATTGATGTGACGCGCATGCGGCTGCCCCTCTTCATCCACCGTTGACACAACGGCTACCTTCATATCATCTTGTAGAATTTTCATAATATCTTCCACTTTCATTTTTTCCACTCCTGTTCATGTGAACTTCTTCATTAGTTATCTATAGTATACCAGATTGTATAGCCATTCGTCGATTATTTTTACATTCAAAAAGCAGACACCTCAATCCTTTTGACTGAGATGGCTGCCTGTTTAATTTTTGTTATTCTTGTACTAAATATTCGTTCGTATCTGTCCAATAGAAGTGATTGATGATTTTATCTACTCGTGGAATGAATCCCTCTGAATAAAGTGGTGTTGAATTTATGACCATCACAAAATATTGGCCTTCATGTTCACCAAGTAAAGCGTGGTTTGAACGGTCTTCTGAGTAGTATTCGCTAATCGACCAGTCATGCCACTTCTCTTCTACTGGGACTTCCTCCATTCCTTCAAGGCGTGTGGCGAACGTTGAGTCCTCATCATCAAGACTCGGCTCTTCCGTGATATGATCTGCGAAGAAATAAATCTCTAAGTTAATATCCTCATTCTTTTCGCCTTCATAGTTTGTATAGAAGATATACGATTCACCTTCACCACCACTCGCTTCTTCCGTTAGAAATTCGTTTGGAACATACGTTAAGAATGGAGCATCCGGTTTGTCATATAAATTTAACGTAATCGGGTTTTCCATGCCTTCAATTTCAATGGTTTCTTCGATTTGTTCGTCAAATTCAACGGTTTCTGTTTCTTCTGGATCAGTAGCATCTTCATCCGTTTCTTCTGGCGTCTCAGGCTCCTGTTTATCTACCTCTTGTTCGGTCTCTGGCTCTTCAGGGGCAGGCGTGTCTGGGTCATTCGTCGTACAGGCAGCTAAGATGGCTGCTAACGCGAATAAAATAAAGTATTTTGAATATTTCTTCATGTTACTCCTCCTTCACACTCTTGAGCATAGAAATAGTAGCCAACATCTGTATATATTAATTGTATACCCTTTCAGACAGATCCGCAAATAATTGAAATGGTTGGGTGATCTTTTCAATCTTTGCTGCTACAATGATCTTAAGGCTTACATAAGAGGTGATTATGAAAATGACAAATTATACAAATCAAAATTTCGAGAGTCAATTGGACCAATCTTTGAAGTACGGATTCATACATAACGTGCAATACCGCAATAATCTGTACTCACCAAAAGTATTAACAAACAATCCTGAAACAGGCGAATACATTTTAAATGAACTGCAAAATGAATTGAAGAAAGCTCAATCCTTTTGTATCAACGTTGCTTTCGTGACGACAGCTGGCATTGGTATGTTGAAAACACAATTAGCAGATTTTTCAGCACGAGGTGGTGTAGGGAAAATTCTAGTGTCGCCTTATTTAGGATTTAATGACCCTGCTGCGCTCCACGAATTGATGAAACTAGAGAACGTCGAAGTGCGTATGACGGATGAAAAAGTGAAGTCGCATGCGAAAGTTTATATTTTTAATCATATTCAAGAACAGACGGTGATTGTGGGAAGTTCGAACTTGACGCATTCCGCGTTGAAATTGAACTACGAATGGAACGTAAAATTAACATCGGCCGATAACGGCGAATTTATTAAACGGACGACAGCAGACTTTGACGAATTGTGGGAAAAGTCGGCTAGTTTAACAGCAGCATCCATTGCGGATTATGAAATGACCCGCCGGCAACTGGTGCATGCTGATGCATTTTTTGAAACTCCGGTGCCTATGGATGAACCTTATACCGTTGTTAAACCCAATCGTATGCAGCAAGAAGCTGTTACGGCGATTGAGGCATTACGAAATAAAGGGGCTGAACGTGCTTTAGTGATTAGTGCGACGGGAACTGGCAAAACCTATTTGGGTGCTTTCGATGTGAAGCAAGCGAAACCTAAGCGGATGTTATTCCTCGTTCATCGTGAACAAATTTTACGCGATGCAGAAGAATCGTTTCGAAAAGTTATCGGTTATGACGAGCATGAATCTTGTATTTATCGTAGTGGCATGGACCTTTCGAATAAGAAATATGTTTTTGCGACGATTCAATCTTTGTCCCGACAAGATAATTTACAGGGATTAGACTCAGAGTTATTTGATTACATTTTAATTGATGAAGTGCACCACGCTGCCGCATCAAGTTACCAGCGAATCATGACTCATTTCACACCGGAATTTTTCTTAGGATTAACGGCGACTCCTGAGCGTACGGATGGTCAGAATATTTATGAGCTGTTTCATTATAATGTCGCTTATGAAATTCGTCTCCAAGAAGCATTGGCCGAAGAGATGCTGACGCCGTTCTTATATTATGGTGTTTCTGAAATGCGCCGCGAAGATGGTGAACTGATTGATGAGAAAGAAGATTTTTCTCGATTAGTGACGCGCGAACGTGTGGATCATATTTTAGAAAAAGTACGTTACTATGAAATTAGTGCCGAAGAAACGAAAGGATTAATCTTCTGTTCCCGCAATCAGGAAGCTGAAGAATTGTCGGTTGAACTGAATGCGCGGGGTTTACGAACGGTTGCCTTATCCGGAAGCGATTCGCAAGATGTGCGTGAACGTGTGGTGAAGCAACTTGAGGATGGTGAATTGGATTATATTTTGACGGTAGATATTTTTAATGAAGGTATTGATATTCCAAGTCTGAATCAAATTGTGATGTTGCGTAACACCCAGTCAAGTATTGTCTTCATTCAACAATTGGGACGCGGCTTGCGTTTGTATCCAAAGAAAAACGTGGTCACGATTATTGATTTCATCGGGAACTATAAAAATAACTACTTAATTCCAATCGCCTTGTATGGTGATAAGTCATTTAATAAAGATAATTATCGTCGTAAATTAGGACAGCATCAACAGATTTCAGGTATTACGACGGTTAACTTTGAAGAAGTCGCACAGAAACAAATCTTTGATTCCATTACAAAAACAAAGCTATCCAGTATGGCGAACTTGAAGTCCGAGTATCTAGACCTAAAAAACAAATTAGGTCGCACGCCATTATTGTATGACTATTACCGTGAACACAGTTTAGACCCGATCGTTTATTTTGAAGATAGTCGCTTCAAACACTACGGTGAAGTGATTCATAAGTTTGAAAAAAATAAAGAACCTTACCAAATTGCAGATGACGGTCAAGCGGGTATGTTGCGGATGATTGCTTTTGAGCTGATGAACGGTAAGCGACCGCATGAATTGTTGTTGTTGAAATTATTGATTCAAGAACGACGACCGATTTCGAAAAAAGACTATCTGATAGACCTTGATAAGCACCGCGCTGAGTATTCAGATAAACTCATTCAGTCAGTTGAGAGTGTATTGACGTTGAAGTATTTCATTTCATCAGCACAAACGAAGTATCAACATCCGTTGATTGAAATTAAAAACGGCTACTATCAAATGTCCAAATTCTTTCAAGATGCATTAGATGATGCGATATTCTATGAGCTAGCAGTTGATTCCATTAAAACTGGAATTGCCCGTTCCAAGAAATATCCAGCTGGCTACACGCTAAAAGGTTTAGAGATTGGTGAAAAGTATTCGAGAAAAGATGCCTTACGTCTTCTACTTTGGGAAAATGATGAGAGTTCGACTGTTTACGGTTACCGCATCAAGCATGGAACTTGTCCGATTTTCATTAACTATCATAAAAGTGATGACATTAGTGACACAACCAAATACGGTGATGAGTTTATCAATGAAAGCTTGTTGCATTGGTATTCGCGGTCTAACTTAACGACTAAATCGACTGAAGTACAAAACATCATCCATTCAGATGCATTAGATATTGCCTTACACATTTTTGTAAAAAGAGAAGAAAGTGAAGGAACAGAATTCTATTACATGGGACCTGCTGATTATAATGATGGCTCAGCGGATGATCATGAAATTGGTGAGTTTGGAAACAAAGCGCCGGTTGTGACAATGGACTTGTCCTTACATCAAGCGATGACTTATCAATTATTCCAATATTTAGTACGCGAAAATTAAAATAAAAAACTCCTTATCGAAAAATCGATTGAAAAATCGATAGGGAGTTTCTTTTTATAAGTATTTAGTTAATGCTTCAGCCGCTGGGATATCCACTGGCGCCCAATCGATTGTCATGAGTTCATCTGCTGTAACCCATTTTCCATCACTGTGCTCTTCCATTGAAATTTGACCCGCTACAATTTCAGCCGTGTACACCTTTAGAATCACCGTTCCAAAATCGTAATCATAAGATGCTTCGTTAATGTAATCGCGAATCTCAATATCTACGTTTAACTCTTCTTTTATTTCACGAATAAGGGCTTGTTCTTCGGTTTCATTCGCTTCGATTTTACCACCTGGGAATTCCCACATGCCTGGTAAAGTCATCTGTTCTCCACGTTGCATCACCAGCACTTTATTATTCTTGATGATGGCCGCTCCCACTACTTCGATTATCTTTTTCGTCATCGCATAAATCTCCTTAATCCACTTTATTGGATCAACCATAGCACATTTTGATGAAATTAAAAAGATCTGAGTTGGCGTAAAACTTGTCGCTATTCTCTATTAAACGTATGGAATCTCCGCTTTGATAACATCTAATAGACGTGCGACATTTTCAGAATTTTCCAAAGTCATGATTGGACTCTCTGTAAAGTCATTCGCTAGGCAATCGACAACGTGTCTGATTTCACCATAAAAGTCATCTACTTTGTAAGGCACTTCAACTGATTTCATGCTGTCTTGTGTTTGTAAAATATAGTTCGTTGGACGGTGGAAATCCGGAATAATAATTAGCCCTTTTGTTCCACGAATAACTGCTTTTGTTTCTGTTTCACGGTCAAAAGCGGACTCTAAAATAACCTCAACATCTCCAGAAGTCAATTTCGCGTTCACGTAAACCTCTACTGTATCTTCATGCATTTCATACTCTAATTCGTCTAGTTCGAAAGGCTCCTTTGTAAAATCTTCAATCAGCGCAGCATTATAAACACCCATATCGAGTAAGCAACCGCCTTGAACGGGTTCGTAAAAGTAACCCGAATTATCTAATGGAAATACACGACAAAGTGATGTGTACACGCCGATTACGTTCCCAATTTCACCCGCTTCGACTAAGTTTTTCACTTCGCGGTATGCTGGTGTGAAACGACTCTTCATGGCTTCCATAAAGAATAGCTTTTTCTCTTGTGCAAGTTCTGAAATTTGTTTCATTTCATCCAGCGATAAAGTTGCTGGCTTTTCACATAGGACTGCTTTCCCTACTTCTAAAGCTTTCTTGACCCACTCTAGGTGGAATTTATGTGGTACCGCAATGTAGACCGCGTCGATGTTTTCATCCGCTAACAGGTCATCATAACTGCCATAAGCTTTCTCACTAGGATGATTCGCTCTAAATTTCTCAGCTTTTTCAATCGTACGATTTGCAACGGCATATAATGTTGCATCATTTAAATTCTCTAAACTATCCGCAAAACGGTGCGCAATATTTCCAGCACCAATAATTCCCCATTTGATCATGTCATCCATCCTTTAGATAAAATTATATGTATCTTAAAATTGTATTTTTAAGTCTTTCCAAGATTCTTGCCAGTTTTTACTCTGAACTCTCTCAACATAAATATTATGGTAATTCGTGTTTTCTTCATAATACGGAGTAGGTTTTACCCTCATTTCAAATAAGTCTTCTAATCCATAAGGTGCCATAACTTCTAGTTCACCATTAAATATTCTTACAGCAATTGCCGTGGGTGTTTCAGGAAAATGAGCAACTCCATCATATGATGAGTTAAATGGACTAAAGCCACTTTTCAGATGCATTCGTGCCTGATTTTTAACAGACCACGGCTGATTCTGAAGTTTGCATTTTAATTTTTCTTCTAGTACTTTTTCAGTATCCAAAGACAGGTCAGTGGAATCAAAATAAATAACGTCAATGTCATTAACTGTTGTTGAATCTTTCGACAAAGTATCCCACACTTTATTTCGGAGTACCCCAGCACAAATCCATGCATCATTTAATTCTAATTTCTCTACTGATTGAAGAAACGCCATTATTTCTTTATCTTCTTGAATGATTTTTAAAAATATTGAATTATAATCGATTTTTATCAACCTCAATTTACAGCATATAAGATGCTGATTTCCACCTTTTGATTGTTTCATTACTTTGTCTACTCGATTATACAACAGAAATGGCAAAAATAGAAAATAGCCGATATACTTAAGGTAAGAATATATCGCGATTTTATAAAAGTCGCACCGAAAGAAAACCTGGTACTTCAGTACTAGGATGAAT
>CAMYQS010000051.1 GCA_947296835.1 uncultured Atopostipes sp. | reverse complement strand
GTCGCACGTTCATTAAGAAGCAGAACAGATAGCGGTTTGCCCACGGTATTACTTTTGCCGATGACACAAACAGCTTTTTTTGAAACGCTGATGTCGTAGTAGCGTAACAGCTCAACGACAGCTTTCACCGTGCTGGGCAAGTGAGCTTTTTTATTGCCGGCCATGATGTGACCAAGGTTCAGCGGATGCATGCCGTCGATATCTTTCGTCGGTGAAATGCGTTCCGAAACCCGTGCCAGTGAAATCGCACGCGGCAGTGGCTGCATGACTAAAATGCCGTGCACACCTGAATCATCATTCAACTGATCAAGCACCGCTAAAAATTTGCCTTCACTTACGCCTTCTTCAAACACAATATGTTTCGTCGCAATCCCCATCTTATCCATATATCGGGCTGCCGACTTTTCATATTGAATGGATGCGGGATTTTCATCCGCTCGCATAATCGCTAATGTTGGTGCTATACCTGCTTCAAGTAAAGATTCAATTTGAGTAGCAGTTTGTTTATTTAAAGCTTTCGCGACCTCTCGTCCATCTAAACTTTTTCCCATTCCATCGATCCTCCCCTATCCGTTATGTTGGATATTTTTGAACGTTGTCGCTTTCATACTGCGACATCTTTCTAAAATAATACCATACGCCGTGTCAACTTCCTCTTCTAATGTTATACGTAATTCATCATTCTGGATTGATTTCGTGTTGACATCGCAGTTGATTTTTTCACTTTCAATCGTTGCTTCCGTGAAAATTAAACCGACCGCAATATCATCAACGATGCTACCTTTGATTTCTAATTTCAGAAGCAATTCAAATAAGTCGAGTACTTCATCCATCTTCTTCATAATGGCAAGCGGTGGTTTTGCGGCATCCGCTAAACCATTATCTATTTTTGTTTGGCGAATTTCACGCTCTTCTTCCGTATCTTTTGGTAAACGGAATAATGGTAAAACTGGCTCAAAAGCATCCGCATCAATTTCTGCTAAATCAAGTAACTCTTCTGAAATCTTTTCAGCATGCGTGATGGCATTTTGAATGTCATCTTCTTGCTCTGCATATTTCTTTTTCCCTTGTTGAAATTCAAATACGAATTGGGCTAAGTTTGCTGCGAAAGCCCCTACGACACTAGCCACGCTACCTCCGCCGTATTTCCCCTCTTTGGATCTAAGGGCTTTTGTCCATTCAGTCACTGTTAAATCTTTCATATGAATCCCTTCCGTTCTCTCTTAAAATAGGCCGGTAATTTTACCGTCAGAATCAATATCAATTGTTTCTGCTGATGGTGTTTTTGGTAGACCCGGCATTTTCATAACGTTTCCAGTCAAGACCACGATAAATCCAGCTCCCGCTGAGACCGTTAAGTCTGAAATGGCAACCGTAAAACCTTCCGGGCGCCCTAATAATTTGGGGTTATCTGAAAACGAATATTGCGTTTTTGCCATACAAACCGGTAAGCCACCAAATCCAAGGCGCTCCATACGACACAACGCTCTTTTAGCTGTGGTTGACCACTCCAGGCCCGCCCCACCGTATACTTTTTGCACAACCTTTATGATTTTCTCTTCGATTGAATCCGACAGATCATATGGATGCGCCAACGTTGAAGGCAGGTGTGTCATTTCAACAAGTGCGTGCGCTAATGCTTCACCACCTGCGCCACCTTCTCCCCAAACATCCGCTAATACTGCTCGGTACCCTTCATTTTCACAAAGTTCAATCAGCAATGCTTTTTCAGCTTCTGTGTCTGTCGCGAAACTGTTTACTGCCACTATTGTATTCATCCCAAATACATTCTGCATGTTTTCGACGTGTTTTTGTAAATTATTGAAACCTAGTTTTAATGCGTCTAAGTTCTCAGACTTCAAGTCCGTTTTCACGACTCCACCATGCATTTTTAATGCACGAATCGTTGCGACGACCACAACGGCATATGGCTCTAAGTTTGCTGAGCGACATTTAATGTCCATAAATTTCTCCGCACCTAAGTCCCCACCAAAGCCACCTTCTGTGACGACATAATCAGCATGCGCCAGCGCCATTTTCGTTGCGAGTACGCTATTACAACCGTGCGCAATATTCGCGAATGGACCTCCGTGAATAAATGTCGGCGTTCCTTCAAGTGTCTGCACTAAGTTTGGTTTCAATGCATCTTTTAATAAGACTGTCATCGCGCCTTCTGCTTGAATATCGCCAACCGTAACGGGTTGATTATCAAACGTGTAAGCTAAAATACATCGTTTCAGACGTGTTTTTAGATCTGTTAAATCTTCTGCCAAACACAAAACGGCCATAATTTCAGAAGCGACGGTAATTTCAAAGCCATCTTCTCGCGGCGTTCCATTTACCGGACCACCCAGTCCACTTATAATATTTCGTAGCTGACGGTCATTCATATCCACCGCACGCTTCCACGTTACACGACGAGGGTCAATGTTCAGGCTGTTTCCTTGCTTGATGTGGTTATCTAACATTGCGGCTGCGAGGTTATTCGCTGCACCGATCGCATGCATGTCCCCTGTAAAATGAAGATTTAAATCTTCCATCGGTACAACTTGCGCGTGTCCACCACCAGCTGCCCCACCCTTGATTCCAAATACAGGTCCAAGAGAAGGTTCACGTAACGCAATCGCTGTTTTTTGCCCGATTTTTTGAAGGGCATCTCCAAGTCCAACTGACATCGTCGTCTTCCCCTCGCCTGCTGGAGTCGGATTAATCGATGTGACCAAAATCAGTTTCCCTTGTTCTTTTTCGAAGTCTGCTTTATCGATATTAATTTTCGCTTTATATTTTCCATAATACTCTAATTGTTCCACCGGAATATCAATTTTCTCTGCAATTTCATCTATTGGCTTCAAAGTAATACTTTGTGCAATTTCAATATCTGTCTTCACTGCAACAACCCCTTTTTCTATACAAAATCCTCGTTTCATTGTCCTCTAAAGTATACCACAGGATTTCGGAATTTCATTATCAACTCGTATGATAGAACTTCTTGGTGAAATGAGTGCGGGAAACGGCATAAACTGATATTCTGCAACAACCAAGACCTTAAATGCACTTTGGTCCATTTCGCGTCGCGAAATGCTCCTTCCAAACTTGAAAGAACGAAATTTTCTGTGGGAAAATTTCTACATCAGTGGGATTCTGCAGATTATGTTAACCCACCGTAGTCATCATTCGTTTATAAACAAGTTTTGGCATTCTATCGTAGTCATCATCGAAACTTGACTACGCTGGAACGTTCTATCGTAGTCATACTTCATTTATAAACAAGTAACAGCTTTCCACCGTAGTCATGCGCCGCTCTTGACTACGGTGGAAATAAATACTCTTGTATAATCGACGTATGCAAATAAGAACATTCCGCTCCTACTGATTCGCACCAGGATCCTGCCCTTCATTTCACAAAAGGGGCTTGGGGTTTCATTCTCTACAATGGACAATGTCGGTTTTATTTTGTATGATTATAGAGAAGAATGGAGGCGAGTAGAGATGAAATTAATTGATCGTTTAACATTAACTATTTTAATTTTAGCTGGTTTACATTTATTAGTATCGGGTCTTTTTGACATCAACGTAATTGAGATGCTGTTTGGTTCAACGGACCAAATTGGTGCACAAATTGTGTATGGTGTAATCGGTGTGAGCGCTGTTTGGTGTATTAAGTACTATCGTTACACGCCTGAAGGTGGCTCTCGCTTAAAAGGCAGATAAGCTAATAATTAAAACGACTTCCCGTAATGGAAAGTCGTTTTTTATTTATTCTACTCTATTATTCTTCGTCGTCATCTAGTGATGGTTCAGTTAATGGCACTTCAAAGTGAGAAGTGTCGTTGTATGAATCGACGATGAATTTTCCTTCGCGATACTGTACGCGAGTAATCGATGCGTTCGATAGGAAGTCTGGGTTTCGATCGATATCGGCAACCAGTGTCATCATCATGTAGCGAATAACTAGGCCGTGAACGACAACTAATACGGTGTCGTCTGTGTCTTTATGGCGATTCACAATATCCAGTAACCCTTGTTCGATTCGCAGCCAGAATGTCATAAAGTCTTCCGCGTGACCGTGTTCGTCCGCTTCACGATATGCGTTCATACGCTCTGGTAATGTTGTTTCTTCATAGAATTTCACAACCGAATCGTACCCTTGGCTTTTCGCTACTGCGTCATCAACTTCAGCTAATGGTAAGCCTTCGAAACCACCGAAAAATACTTCACGGAATTCGGGCTTCATTTCAAGTTCAAGGTCTTCAGCGTACTTATTTTCAGATAATACAATATTCGCAGTGTCGACTGTTCGCGTTAAATCACTTGTGTAAACTGCGTCGAATTTCACATCTGCTAAACCTCTACCGGAATGGTGAACTTCTTCTATACCCTCAGCCGTTAGCGGTGCGTTACTCCAACCTTGCATGCGCTCGTATCGATTTAAATAAGTTTCCCCATGACGCATGAAATAAAAAGTCATACCTTTATACGACATTCAATCAATCTCCTTTAGATTTTTTTATCGTTTATTTGTTTAAATGAATTAATCGTCAAAAACGCCAGCGGCTAATGCGCGTAATAATGGTTCGGCTGTTCCAACGTTTGTTGCAAGTGGGATTTCGTACACATCACACAGGCGTAATAAAGCTGAAACGTCCGGCTCATGTGGTTGTGCTGTTAATGGATCACGCACGAAAATAACGCAATCGATTTTTTGATCTGAAATAAAAGCACCAATTTGCTGGTCGCCACCAAGTGGGCCTGATTTGAAACGGTGCACATCTAAACCAGTAGCGTCAACAACGCGTCCACCTGTCGTACCCGTCGCAAACAAATTGTGTTTCGCTAACGTATCTTTATATTCGACCACTAACTCTACTAAATCGTCTTTTTTCTTATCGTGTGCTATCAACGCAATATTCATAAGCACGCCCCTTATAATTTTTTTCTTATAATTATCTTATCACATCCTCCTTATGACTTCTATTTTTGACACCAAAACTTTATATAATTAAAGCATTTCACAACGCATTCCGCCCAGTAGATTTTCGTCGATAAATTCGTTATGCTATAGGCAACTATTCGAGACAGAGGAAGATTTCAATGACGAAAAAAATTGCAATTATCGGTGGTGGCGTTGTTGGAGCGACTGCGGCCTTCTATCTATCGCAAAATCCAGCGTACGATGTGACCCTTTTTGATGAGGGAATCGGTCAAGGTACGAGCGCTGCGGCAGGGATTATTAGTCCTTGGCTATCAAAACGACGCAACAAAGATTGGTATGAAATGGTAAAAACAGGTGCGGCCTTTTACCCAGGCTTTCTGGGTGAAGTGCTTGCGGGAGAAGCTATTCCAAAAACAGTTTATCAACGAGTCGGCACGTTACTGTTCACGAAGAAAGACAAAACATTAGATGAACTACTTAAAATCGGACAAAAAAGACGAGAAGATGCACCTGATATTGGAGAGCTGACCATCTTGGATCCAGATGACATCCGCGAATTGGTACCTATTTACACGGGTGACAAACGCGGATTGCTGGCGAGCGGTGGTGCACGAGTGGATGGCAAAGAACTGGTAGATTTACTGGTTAAAACGGCTACGACAAATGGTGCGACTTTCATTTCAGAAAAAGCGAAACTAGAGGCACACGAGAATGGACGGTGGATCGTTCAGGCAGATTCTGTGACTGAAACATTTGATGTGGTTATCTTGGCGACGGCGGCTTGGCTTCCTGAAATACTGGAACCTTTTGATGTCAAAGTCGATGTCCGTCCACAAAAAGGACAGCTAGTTGAGCTCCAGACAGCTTGGGAAACCAACGACTGGCCGGTCATTATGCCTACTGGCGAAAAAGATATCATTCCGTTTCTAGACGGTAAAATCCTGATTGGTGCAACACATGAAGACGACGCGGGTTATGATTTAAGCCTTGAAGTTCACACCCTTCATGAAATGTTGGAGAATGCCCAACAGCAATTCTCAACTTTCTTTGACGCAGCTGACATTGTGACTGGGCGTGTTGGGACACGCGCTTATACTTCAGACTATGCCCCATTTTTTGGTGAAGTGCCGGGTATGGATAATGTCTTCTCCGCAAGTGGATTAGGCTCTACTGGATTAACGGCTGGACCAATAGTTGGGTTCGCGTTAACACAGATGGTGCGTGGAGAAGAGCCCGTGCTGGATCCAGCTAATTACCCTATTGAGCAATACATTCATCGAAGAAGCGGAGATTAACTAGATAATCCCGCTCATACGAAAAAATATTTATTTATGTGTCAATAGTTCCCGTTTGCTTACATTTTAAAATCACCAGAGGTTCATTTCATAACAAATCCCATTTTCTACTCTTCTATTTCTTTCTTCATCATAAAACCAAAATTTTCCCTTCATACTTCTAATGAGAAAATCGCAGCGAGATTTTGACTAAATGATCACTCGATTACCTAGGACATCATTCCGTCCTAGGGTTCTTCATTTCACAAAAAAATGAACTTCCAATGAATTTTATAAGCTTAATATTAGAGGGTTCTCATATGGTATAGACACCTTTACTCATTTGTACATACAAGTTTAACAATTCCTTTAAAAACGCTATCATCCATATTTTGTCTATGATATAATGCAACCATATTAACCGGAAAGGCAGCGTACAAATGTTAAATCAAATTGGATCAATTCTACAACATGTAGATAAATTAGAATCACAAGTTTATTTAAATACAGATTTAGGCATGACCTATAGCGAGGGAACATACACATTTAAAGTGTGGTCGCCATCCGCTGATGAGGTATCTTTGAATTTATTCCGTACAGGTAATGTTGATGAAGATTCTCTGATTGAGAAATATCAACTATCACTAGAAAACAATGTATGGGTTGGGCGATTTACAGAGGATTTAGATGGCCTATTTTATACCTATGAATTTAATCATCAAGGTGACATAAAAGAAGCCGCTGATTTATATTCGAAAGCAGTCGGTGTGAACGGTGACCGTACAGCAATTATTCATATGGAAGACACAAATCCTGAAGGTTGGGAAGATGATAAGCATGTGATGCAGAAAAACATTACAGATGCGATCATCTGGGAATTACACGTAGAAGATTTTACGGCTGATCCTGACTCAGGTATTTCACCAGAAAACCAAGGGAAATATTTAGGTTTCACGGAAGAAAACACGACTTTAAGAAACGAAGGTAAATTCTCAACGGGTCTGGATTACATTTCAGAGCTTGGTGTGAATTACATTCACTTATTGCCGATTTATGATTTCGAAAACAATGAAATGGACGAATCTTATTACAACTGGGGTTACGACCCGAAGAACTATATGGCGCCGGAAGGTAAATACTCTTCTGACCCGAACAATCCAAAGGCACGTATCAAGGAATTAAAGCAGCTCGTTCAAGCTTTACATAAGAAAAATGTCGGCGTTGTGATGGACGTTGTATATAACCATACATACCATCGTGAAATTTCATGGTTCCACCATACCGTTCCTTACTACTACCACCGTTTTGACGACCACGGTAACTTCTCGGACGGTTCAGGTTGTGGAAACGAGACGGCCAGTGAGCGTAAAATGATGCGTAAATATATGGTTGATTCGCTGATTTATTGGGCTGAGGAATATCATATTGATGGGTTTCGTTTTGATTTAATGGGAGTTCACGATTCTGAAACGATGAACGCAATTCGTAACGCATTAGACGAGCGTGGATACGAAGATATCATTCTTTACGGTGAACCTTGGTCAGGTGGAGAGTTAGCATTAAAAGCTCCATACACACCAGCGGACCGCAATCACGTTCATGACTATTCTGAGCGTGTAGCGTTATTTAATGCAGAGTTCCGTGATGCCATTAAAGGACATGTCTTCTTAGATGAAGACCCTGCTTTCTTACAAGGTGCGAACAATGATCACTCAAGTAACTTTAAAAATATCGATTTAATCGCGGCAATTATGGCAAACACGCAAAGTGATGCGGGTGAATACCATATTCCAGAATACAAGAGTTGGGCACGCGTACCAACAGAAGTGATTAACTACAGTTCGGCTCACGATAACTTAACGCTGTATGACAAATTGGTTTTATCAACAAATGGAAACGAAAGCTATGACCGTC
>CAMYQS010000050.1 GCA_947296835.1 uncultured Atopostipes sp. | reverse complement strand
ATTCAGTGTAGTACTGTAATGCTCCACTTCCACGTTTCTTTAATTCTTTCAATGTGTCAGCCGTTACGCCGTTCGAATCATGGACATAGCCACTACTGTCGGAAACAGCTATAACTTTCGCTCCGAGCTCAGTCGCTTTCTCAACAGCATAAGTACTGACATTACCAGTCCCAGAGACTACGACTTTTTTACCTTCTAAAGTATCACCATGATCTTCCAACGCATTTTGAGTGAAGTAAATTAAACCATAGCCAGTTGCTTCAGTTCTTCCAAAACTTCCATACATACTCGTCGGTTTACCAGTTAATACTCCTGCGTGAGGCTGGTTCAATCGCTTATACTGTCCATACATATAACCAATTTCTCGATGTCCGACACCGATATCTCCAGCAGGAACATCTAAATTAGGTCCAATATAGTGATGTAACTCCGTCATAAAGCTTTGAACAAAGCGCATAACCTCTCGCTCTGACTTTCCATGAGGATCAAAGTCACTCCCACCTTTACCGCCACCTAAAGCTTGATTGGTCAAAGCGTTTTTAAAGGTTTGTTCGAAACCTAAGAAACGTAAAATACTTTCGTTCACAGTTGGGTTAAAACGAATCCCGCCTTTATACACACCTAAGGCAGAGTTATATTGTACGCGCCAACCTAAATTGACATGCCAATTACCTTTATCATCTTCCCATGGAATCCGGAACTGAATAATTCGCTCCGGTTCGATTAACAATTCTAATATATTATTTTCTTCAATTTCGGCATGTTCCTCTAGATACGGTTCCAATGTCGGTAGGAATTCACTTACTGCTTGGACAAATTCTGGTTTGTCAGAATGTTTTTGAGTAACATTCTCTAATACTCGATCAATATACAATTTTGCGCTCATATTGGATCTCCTCTCAATTAGCTTAAATAAGATTATATCACAGACAATTATAAAAAGAATAATGCTAACGTTTTCTAAAAAACGATAAAACATAATTGTCCTTTAATTGTTCACATCAGTAAGCTATAATGAAGCTTAGATTTTTAAATAATTAAA
The DNA here is from genome assembly GCA_947296835.1 of uncultured Atopostipes sp. Lineage (GTDB taxonomy): Bacteria > Bacillota > Bacilli > Lactobacillales > Carnobacteriaceae_A > Atopostipes. The sequence continues at coordinate 7,119 of CAMYQS010000050.1, read as the reverse complement.
AGAGGAATAGATTATGTCGAGATTAATGAAGGAATTTAAAGGAAAATTTAATAATGATGATATACGTGCGATTCGTTCACCATTAAGAATTAGCCCAATCGGTGCACATTCAGACCACCAGGATGGTCGAGTAAGTGGCATGGCGTTAGATGCCTGTATCGATTTTGTCTATTCACCGAACCAGGACGGTATCGTGAATGTATTTAGTAAAGATTTTGCTGGGGAAGAGAAGTTCCATCTGGAGGATGATTTAGAGTTTATCCCAAACTTTTGGGGCAACTATCTTCGAGGTGCCGTCGTTGCTTTACAAGAAGATTTTGATTTAAAAGTTGGTGTAAACGGTATATTAGATGGAGACCTGCCAATTGGTGGTTTAAGCTCTTCAGCGGCTGTTATAGCGGCTTACTTAATGGCCTTAATCGATGTGAATGAGATCGAGCTATCACGCATTCAATTAGTAGAGTACAGTTCATCAGCCGAACAAAATTTTATGGGGCTGAAAAATGGTATTATGGATCAATCAGCTAATATGTTGAGTTTAGATAATCATTTGATGATTATGGATTGCCAAACAAATGAATATGAATTAATTGAAAAAGGAAAAGACTTCCCCGATTTTGAAGTGGTTGTTGTGTATTCAGGTGTCACACAACAATTAACAGACTCTGGCTTTAACAACCGTACAGATGAGTGTCGTGTAGCAGGCTGGTTAATGCAAGAATGGGAGAACATTTATAATGGCGGTGAAGTGACGCCACTAGATAATGTACGCTTACGTGATATCGATTCGGATACTTACCAGAAGTATAAAGATGATTTACCAGGACGTTTTGGCCGTCGAGCTGAGCATTTCTATACAGAACAAGCACGTGTTCAAAAAGGAATAGAAGCTTGGAGCAATGGAGATGTAGAAACATTTGGACAATTAATGTTTGAGTCTGCAGATAGTACATTCAACAACTATGAAACAGGAATTCCTGAAATGGCTACAATATTAGACGTACTTCGTAAATCAGAAGGTGTCTATGGCGCTCGTCCAAGTGGTGCTGGTTTCCGTGGATCAGTCATTGGTTTAGTCAATCCAGAACACAAAGCTGAAATTAAAGCCGCAATAGAAGACGTTTATCCAGTAAAGCATCCAGAATATGCCGATAAATATGAAGTGAATTTTGTGAAGACAGCGGATGGCGCTCGTTATGTTAAAGACTTGGAGGAATTAAGATAATATGAAAGGTCTAGTATTAGCCGCAGGTTATGCGACACGTTTATATCCACTAACGAAAAATCAGCCCAAACCTTTATTAGAAGTAGCTGGTAAATCAATTCTTGATTATATTGTTGAGAAGATGGAAAAAGTAGAGACAATTGATGAAATTATTATTGTGACCAATGATAAGTTTACTTCTCACTTTGAAGAGTGGGCAAAACAATCCGATTACAAGAAACCACTAACCGTTATAAATGATGGAACGACAACAAATGATAACCGTTTAGGGGCGATTGGAGATATTCAGTTTGTCATCGAACAATTAAACCTCGAAGACGATCTTATGATTCTCGCAGGCGATAATTTGTTTGATTTTGAATTAACGGATTTTGCCGAATATTTCTATACAGTAGATACCGATATTATTACAACCTATTCTGAAAAAGACGAAGCTCAACTTAAACGAGCAGGGGTTATTGAAATAGATGAGCAGTCAAAAGTATTATCCTTCGAGGAAAAACCTAAGCAGCCTAAATCGAATTTCTGTGTACCAGCTTTTTACTTATATAGTAGCGAAACACTTTCTGAATTCAAAAACTATTTAGCGGACGGACATAATCCAGATGCGCCAGGCCATTTTGTTCCGTACCTTATAAATAAAAAAAGCGTGCACGCTTTTCAATTTGAAGGACAAAGATACGATATTGGTACCGTTGAGAGCTATGAGAAAGTTCAACAAATCTTCGAACAAAAACAGTAGGCAGACAATCAATGCTAATAATATACAAATTTGTCTAGATATAATCAGTTCAATGTGATAAAATACTCGCTAGATGTTATGAATTAATAATTAATAATTTATAACGGAATATGCAAGACGAATAAGAAATATTAATTTTTTTAAAAAAATCATACCCTTTGAAAGGTAGTGTCAGGTTCGAATGGAAGAAGAAGTTAGCTTGGTCGAGTTATTCGACATCATAAAAAAGCATTTTAAGTATATAGTATTAACAACTTTAGCAACAACAGTCATTGCATCAATTTATACATTATTCTTAGTTACTCCAATGTATCAATCTTCAACGGAGATACTTGTCACTCAATCTTCGAGTGAAAATACAGTTGTATCTCAAGCAGATATTAATACAAGTATTTCATTAATTAATACATATGAAGATATTATTCGAAACAATGTTATTTTAGATCCAGTTATAGAGGAACTAGATTTAGACATGACAACCGGAGCATTAAGAGAGAGTATTATTGTTCAATCCGAGTCAAATTCTCAGGTGTTTTCGATTCGAGTCGAAAATGAAAATCCATATCAAGCAGCAGAAATCACAAATGCGACTGCCGATATTTTCCAAGAACGAATTTTTGATATTATGAATGTCGATAACGTCACGATTATATCTGAAGCAACTCCAAACATGAATCCAGCTTCACCTAATAACCTATTAAATATTATTATAGGATTCCTTCTAGGAGCGATGATTGGTATTGGACTTGTATTCCTAAGAGAGCTAACGGATACAACCGTTAAATCAGAGGAATACGTTGAACAAGCAACAGGATGGGTTAGCTTAGGTCATATTAGTACATTTACAAAACAAGATTTAGTTGTCAAAACACCCTTACCAAAAGTTAATAAAGAAATACCTGTAGCTAAAAAAACAAATAACGATATGACGCGAACACGTCGTAGAGTGTAGAAGGAGGGCACAGAATGCTATTCAAAAAGAAAAATAAGGATAAAACAGAACGTGCTGGGATTGTCGTAGCCGATAACCCTACATCGATTGTATCTGAACAATTTCGTACGATTCGAACAAACATTCAATTTTCAATGATTGATCGCGATTTAAAAACAATTTCTATCACATCAGCTGCCCCGTCATCTGGGAAAACGACTATTGCATCAAACTTAGCCGGTGCATTTGCAGCATCAGATGTAAAAGTGTTACTCGTCGATACGGACATGCGTAAGCCAACCGTACATAAAGTATTCCAAGTACAGAATCACCCTGGTCTTACAAATCTTTTAACTGACAGAACTTTAGGAATTAGGGATGTTGTCCGTTCTACATATGCTGAGAATCTACATTATATTACTTGTGGCATTATCCCACCAAACCCTTCTGAATTACTAAACTCTAAACGAATGAGTGAATTAATTCGTGAAATGGAAGAGAACTATGATTTAGTTATATTTGATAACCCACCATTACTCGCAGTAACCGATGCACAAATTATGGCTACTAAGGTAGATGGAACAATTGTCGTCGTACCACAAGGTGAAGTGAAAAAGACTGAGCTAGATCAAGCGGCTGAATTGTTAGAAAAAGTAAATGCAAATGTATTAGGAGCAGTATTAAATAAAGTGGATGCTGATTCAGATACATACTACTATTACGGACAAGATTAGAGAAGTGATAACATGATAGACTTACATTGTCATATACTCCCGGGAATCGATGATGGTGCAAAAAATTGGGACGAGTCATTAAAAATGGCTCGTCTTGCCGTATCCGAAGGGATTACACATATACTTGCCACTCCGCACCATATGAACAGAAGTTGGATTAATCCGAAACAAGTAGCGGAGTCGCTAACGAGTGAATTACAAGACCGGCTGGATGCTGAGAATATTCCATTAACGATATTTCCAGGACAAGAAGTCCGCCTGCATGGTGAAATTATAAAAAATATGAATAATAATGAGATATGCTTTATTGATGAAGGAAACCAATATGTATTAATTGAGTTTCCAACAGCTGAAGTACCGGCATATGCAGACCGCCTATTTTATGAAATGCAAACGAACCAAATGACACCAATTATTGTGCACCCAGAAAGAAACTATGCGATATTAAAAGACCCGAATATTCTATATGACTTTGTATCAAAAGGCGTACTCACTCAAGTGACTGCCGCAAGTTACATTGGAAAGTTTGGGAAAGAGATTGAGAAAGTGAGTCATCGACTCATTGATCACAATCTCGCACACTTTATCGCTTCTGACGCACATAATAATACCAACCGGCTCTTTCATATGAAAGAAGCAATAGAAAAACTTGAAAAGGATTTTGGCCAAGACAAAGTCCAACAATTCGATCAAACGACTAGAAACTTAGTCAATGGGGATCCCGTCCATGTACCCGAACCCCTCATTATTAAACAAAAGAGGTTCTTTGGACTCTTTTAAGGAGTGAATACTCGATGAATCGTCGAACCAAACGATTAGTGTTAATTACTTTTGATTTATTCGTTATCTTTTTAGCCCACGTCACATCTTATTTCTTTTTTAACGAATTAGTCGCCATCACACCCCGTGCATTTATTATTCATTTAATTTTCGTGATGTTAATTTATATCGTATTAGGCTCATTTGTTAAAATATTTGATAAGATCAATCGCTTTACAAGTATCCGTGAAACGATAATTCATGCGTTACTTGTTACAATGACATACATAACAGCAACAGTTCTTTATGAAATATTAGGCAGTGGGAAAAGCTATCGATTGGTTGCTTTATCTTATTTAGTAGCTGTCATCCTTATTCCACTTAGCCGAGTAGGTTGGCGTATCCTTATGGAACATCGCTTAAAGCGAGAGCAGATTCATAAATATGGTGAAGCAAAAGAACCGATTCGTACCTTAATTATTGGTGCGGGTTCAGCAGGGGCCATTTTTATTCGCTCGATTCGCTTGCGTTCGGATATCCGTGTAGTAGGTATTTTAGATGATGATCGTGATAAACAGAATACCACAGTCTATGGATATCCAGTAATCGGAACAATTTCAGATTTACAAAAAATAGTGGATCGCTACGATGTACAACAAATTACCATCGCTATCCCTTCCTTATCCAATGAAGAGATGAAAGAAATTGTAACGGAAGCACGTAAGACGAATGTAAAAACCAACCAGATGCCTTATATCGAAGATGTCTTATCTGGTGATTACCAACTCGATGAATTTAAAGAAATTGAAGTCACAGATATTCTTGGCCGAGATGAAGTGGAATTAGATACGCAAGTTATCGGTAAACAAGTAGTCGGTAAAACCGTCCTTGTTTCCGGAGCGGGTGGGTCAATTGGTTCAGAAATCGTGCGCCAAGTCGCTAAGTTCTCACCGGCGAAAATCCTTCTTTTAGGACACGGAGAGTTTTCAATCTATCAGATTGAAAAAGAAATCAAGCAATTTAAAGACCGCACCTTTGAAATTATACCGGTCATCGCAGATATTCAAGACCGCGAACGAATTTTTGAAGTGATGAAGACACATCAACCGGATATCGTCTACCATGCGGCAGCACATAAACATGTGCCATTAATGGAAGCTAATCCAAGAGAAGCGGTTAAAAACAATATTTTTGGAACAAAAAACATAGCAGAAGCCGCAAAAGCTGCGACCGTCAAAGCATTTGTGATGGTCTCAACGGATAAAGCAGTTAACCCACCAAACGTGATGGGCGCAACCAAACGAATCGCTGAAATGATTGTGACGGGGCTAAATGAAAAAGGGAAAACTAATTTTGTCGCAGTACGGTTTGGGAATGTCTTAAACTCAAGTGGTTCAGTTGTTCCAGTCTTTAAAGAACAAATTGAAAAGGGTGGACCAATTACGGTTACAGACTTTCGAATGACCCGTTACTTTATGACGATTCCTGAAGCAAGTCGCTTAGTTATGCAAGCAGGTGCTTTAGCTAAAGGTGGCGAAATCTTTGTCCTTGATATGGGTGAACCAGTAAAAATTGCCGAACTCGCACGACAGATGATTTGGTTAAGTGGCCACACGGAAGATGAAATTGAAATTGTTGAAAGCGGGATTCGCCCTGGTGAGAAGTTGTATGAAGAATTGCTTGCGGATGATGAGAATACTGAAGAGCAGATTTTTGAGAAAATATTTGTTGGAAAAGTACATAACTTACCGATTTATCAGGTAGACGCATTTATTCATTCTTTAGAAGATTTATCAACGGATGAACTCAAAAAAGCCTTAGTTCAATTTGCGAATAATACGTATGAAGAGAATCAAGAAGTGATTGAAGAATTAGAAACACGAGGAGAGTTGGCATAATGTATATTCATGTAAAAAGAATCATCGATTTTGTCTTAGCATTCATAGCACTGGTACTCTTATCTCCTTTATTTTTAATCTTAGCTTTATGGATTAAATTTGATTCAAAAGGCCCCGTTTTCTTTAAACAGAAACGCATTGGAATCAATCGTTCCTTTTTCCAAATCTATAAATTCAGAACGATGCTTTCAGAAACACCAAGTGACATGCCAACCCATTTACTTGATAATCCAGACGCTTTTATAACAAAGTCAGGAAGATTCTTACGCAAAACAAGTCTCGATGAATTACCTCAACTCATCAATATCCTAAAAGGGGAAATGGCTTTTATTGGACCACGCCCTGCGTTGTGGAACCAAGATGATTTAGCGGATGAAAGAGATAAATATGGCGCGAATGATGTATTACCTGGTTTAACAGGTTGGGCACAGATTAATGGTAGAGATGAATTACCAATCAAAGATAAAGCCCAATTAGACGGCGAATACATTCAAAATATGAGTTTTTGGTTTGATATTAAATGTTTCTTTGGAACATTTATAAGCATCTTAAAAAGTGATGGGGTTGTTGAAGGTGGAACTGGGACTTTATCCAAAAAGGAGCAAAAACTCTATGACTAAGAAAATATTAATTACAGGCAAGAATAGTTACATAGGACGCTCTTTTATAGAATACTGTAAAAAAAATGAAATTGACTTTGAAATCGATGAGCTAGATGTACGTGGTGAAAAATGGAAATCATATGATTTTACATCCTATGATTCAGTTTTTCATGTAGCAGGTATTGCGCACAACTCGTCCGATCCAAAATTAGAAGACTTATATTATAA
>CAMYQS010000049.1 GCA_947296835.1 uncultured Atopostipes sp. | reverse complement strand
CATTCGTCCCGCTTGATGTTATATTTATAAACGTGAAGCAGGCGAGAGGAAGTGGAGAATGTTAGTCGTATTACAAAAAGTACTTCCTGAAGCTTTTGAAATCTTATTGAGACGTTATCACATTCTAGATGTTATCAATAAAGAAGAACCGATTGGACGTCGTTTATTATCAGAGAGAGTTCACTTAACCGAACGAATAATTCGTAAAGAAGTTGACGCACTCAAAATTAACCGTTTGATCACAACATCTTCTGCTGGAATGACCCTGACAATTGAAGGTCACGAAACACTAGATGAGCTAAGCGAGTTATTAGAAAGTTACACACAGTTTTATGAAATGGAAAAAGAACTAGCTAATCACTTAGATATACAAGCTTGTGTGATTATTCCAGGCAATTTAAACGAAGATGAAACAATACTTTCTAAAATGGCTGATAAGACAGTTGAGATTATGAATCGACTGTTAGGTGATAAGGAACAAATCATTGCCGTTATGGGCGGAACGACATTAAATGAAGTTGCGAACTATATGGATAGTGATTTAGGAACAAATCGAAAGCTGTTATTTGTACCCGCTAGAGGTGGCTTAGGTGATGACACTATGATCGAAGCCAACGTCATTGCTCAGAGAATGGCACAACAAACAGGAGGACAATTTCATGGGTTATATGCACCCGAATATGTCCATGAGCAAATCTATCAAGAATTATTAAAAGAGCCTGAAATCAAGAATACATTGGAATTAGTTGAAAGTGCCTCGCTAATTTTGTACAGTATAGGTAACCCGATTGAGATGGCCAAGCGTCGAGGGTTAAACGAGAGTACACTCGAAATTTTAATTGAAAAAGAAGCCGTTGCAGAAGCCTTCGGAGAGTTTATTGATAAAGATGGAAACATCGTTTATAAACTTTCGAACATAGGATTACAATCATCATCACTCGAAAAGATTGATCACATTGTAACTGTAGCCGGTGGATTTAAAAAAGCAAATGCGATTGAATCGTATTTAAAGACTGCACCATCCCACACTTGGTTAATAACTGATGAGGCAGCAGCAAATGAGATTTTAAATGGGGGAGACCCTTTAAAATAAAATAAGGTAAGATTTTCTAAGGAGGAAATCAATAATGAAAGTAGCAATTAATGGTTTTGGACGTATTGGACGCTTAATGTTACGTCGTTTATTAGAAACAAATAGTGAGTTAGAAGTAGTAGCAGTTAACGATTTAACTGACAACGACAACTTAGCTTACTTATTCAAGTACGATACAGCTTTCGGTAACTTTAACGGAACTGTTGACTCAACAGAAGACAGTATCGTAATCGATGGTAAAAAAATTCAAGCATTTGCTGAACCAGATGCAAGCAAATTACCATGGGGAGACCTAGGAATCGATATCGTATTAGAGTGTACTGGTTTCTATACATCAGTAGAAAAATCACAAGCTCATATCGATGCAGGAGCTAAACGTGTATTAATCTCTGCACCAGCTTCAGACGCTAAAATGGTTGTTTACGGAGTTAACGATGATGAAATTACTGCAGAAGATACTATTATCTCAGCAGCTTCATGTACAACAAACTCTTTAGCACCAGTTGTTAAAGTATTACACGATAACTACAAAATTAAAACAGGTAACATGGTAACAGTTCATGCTTACACTGCTACTCAAGCTTTACAAGACTCACCAAGTGGTAAGGACTTCCGTGGTGGACGTGCAGCAGCACAGAACATCATCCCTTCATCAACAGGTGCAGCTAAAGCAATTGGTAAAGTTATCCCTGCAGTTGACGGTAAATTAGATGGTACTGCTTTACGTGTACCAACAATTACTGGTTCACACACAATCTTCTACTCATTATTAGAAGAGAAAACAACTGTTGAAGAAATTAACGCTAAGATGAAAGAATTCTCAAACCCAGCGTTTGCTTACAACGAAGACCAAATCGTTTCATCTGATATTATCGGATTCCCAGCTGGAGCAGTATTTGATGCTACTCTAACTGAAATCGCTGAATCTGAAGATGGATCACAAATGGTTAAGACAGTTTCATGGTATGACAACGAGTACGGATTCGTTTCAAACATGGCTCGTACTTTAGAGCACTTTGCAACAATTGGTTAATTTTACGAAACTTAACTAAATTAAAAGCTTTTAAAAGCGGGAAGCGATCGCGCTTCCTGCTTTTTCTTTTGAAATGAAAATATCGATATTTAAACAGAATGAGGGATATAGCATGGCTAAAAAATCTGTAAAAGATTTAGACTTAAAAGGTAAAAAAGTTCTTGTACGTGCTGACTTTAACGTACCAATGAAGGACGGTAAAATCACAAACGATAACCGTATTGAAGCAGCATTACCAACTCTTGAGTATATTATCGAACAAGGTGGAAAAGTAATTGTTTTTTCTCACTTAGGTCGTATTAAAACTGAAGAGGACAAAGAAAAAAATACTTTACGTCCAGTATCTGTTCGTTTAGGTGAATTATTAGGTAAAGACGTTAAGTTTGTACCTGAAACACGTGGAGAAGAATTAGAAACAGCAGTAGACGCTCTTGAAGAAGGCGACGTACTAATGTTTGAAAACACACGTTTTGAGGACTTAGACGGTAAGAAAGAAAGTGGAAACGACGAAGAACTAGGTAAATACTGGGCATCATTAGGTGATGTATTCGTTAATGACGCTTTTGGTACAGCGCACCGTGCACACGCATCTAACGTAGGTGTTGCAACGAATGTTGAATCAGCAGCAGGATTCTTAGTACAAAAGGAAATTGACTTCATTGGTGGAGCAGTTGACAATCCTGAGCGTCCGTTCGTAGCAATCTTAGGTGGAGCAAAAGTATCAGATAAAATTGGTGTTATTGAAAACCTATTAGAAGTTGCAGATAAAGTACTTATCGGTGGAGGAATGGCTTACACATTCTTCAAATCACAAGGTAAAGAAATTGGAACTTCACTACTAGAAGCTGACAAAGTTGAACTGGCAGGGTCTCTCCTAGAAAAAGCTGGCGACAAGTTAGTACTTCCAGTAGATACAGTAGTTGCTAAAGAATTTGATAACGACTCACCTTCACAAATCGTAGAAGGCGATATCCCTGCAGACTCTATGGGATTAGACGTTGGTCCAAAAACAGTTGAATTATTCGCAAAAGAATTAGAAGGTGCGAAAACAGTTGTATGGAACGGTCCGATGGGCGTATTTGAAATGTCAAACTTCGCTAAAGGTACTGAAGAATTATCTAAATTATTAGCTAATTTAGAAGACGCTACAACAATTGTTGGTGGTGGAGATTCAGCTACAGCAGTACAACAATTAGGTTACGAAGACGACTTCAGCCACATCTCAACAGGTGGGGGAGCAAGTTTAGAATACTTAGAAGGTAAGCAATTACCAGGAATTGCAGCAATTTCTGATAAATAAGTATTTTAGTTAAACAAAAATAGAAAATCTTTTATAAAAGATGAGAAAGGTGATATTAATATGAGAAAACCTATTATCGCAGGAAACTGGAAAATGAACAAAACTTTAGCAGAAGCTAAAGACTTTATCGATGCAGTTAAAAACAACATCCCTTCAAACGACGTTGTAGACGCTGTTGTTGGTGCACCAAACATTTATACAGTTAAATTAGTTGAATGGACAGAAGGTACCGACTTAAAAGTATCAGCACAAAACGCTTACTTTGAAGACGAAGGTGCATTTACAGGAGAAACAAGTCCTAAAGCATTAGCAGACTTCGGTGCTCAATACGTAATTATTGGTCACTCAGAGCGTCGTGAAATCTTTGGTGAAACAGACGAAGACGTAAACAAAAAAGCTCACGCTGTATTCAACAATGGTATGACGCCAATTATCTGTTGTGGTGAAACATTAGACCAACGTGAAGCTGGCGAAACAGACGCATGGATCGCTGGTCAAATCGAAGCAGCATTAGAAGGTCTATCAGCAGAGAAAGTTGCTAAATCAGTACTAGCTTACGAGCCAATCTGGGCAATCGGAACTGGTAAAACTGCAACTTCAGAACAAGCTAACGAAACCATTAAAGTTGTTCGTGAAACAGTAGAAAAATTATATGACTCTGCAACAGCAGAAGCAGTACGTATCCAATACGGTGGATCAGTTAAGCCTGAAAACATTGCTGAATTATTAGAGCAATCTGACATTGACGGTGCACTTGTTGGTGGTGCAAGTTTAGAACCAGAATCATTCTTAAAACTATTAGAGGCGGCGAATACGAATGAGTAAATCACCAGTTGCTATCATCATTCTAGATGGCTTTGGGTGGAGAGCTGATGACCACGGAAACGCAGTAAACCAAGCGAATAAACCAAACTTTGATCGTTACATGAGTGAATTTCCACATGCAACAATGAAAGCATCAGGTTTAGACGTTGGATTACCTGAGGGACAAATGGGTAACTCAGAAGTTGGTCACACAAACATTGGTGCTGGACGAGTTGTATACCAAAGTATTACGCGTATCGACAAGGCAATTGCTGACGGCGACTTCGCAGAAAATGAAGTATTATTAGATACTTACAAACATGTGAACGAGCACAACTCAGCTTTACACCTATTTGGTTTAGTATCAGATGGTGGAGTTCACTCTCACCAACGTCAATTAAATGCATTGATACAAGAAGCTAAGAAAAATAATGTAGAAAAAATCTACATTCACGTATTTACAGATGGTCGTGACGTAGCACCTAACTCAGCAGCAGCTTCTGTTCAAGAATTAGAAGACTTTTTAGCAGCTGAAGGTATTGGTGAAATCGCGACAATCACTGGACGTTTCTACGCAATGGACCGCGATAACCGCTGGCCACGTGTAAAACGTGCATATGATGCGATTTATCATGGTGAAGGTAAGTTAGCAACGGATCCTGTACAAGCGATAAAAGATAGCTATGCAGAAGAGATTTTCGATGAGTTTATCGAACCAGTTGTTCTTACAAAAGATGGCAAACCAGTAGCAACAGTAGAAGATAACGATGCAATCATCTTCTTTAACTTCCGTCCTGACCGTGCGATTCAATTATCTCGTGCGATTTCAGAAGAAGGATTCACTGAGTTTGACCGTGGTAACGAACCGACAGGAACAAAACTCGTAACGATGACTAACTATACAGATGATATGAATGCAGAAGTGGTATTCCCACCTGTATTCTTAACAAACGTATTAGGTCAAGTTCTAGCAGACAACGACTTAAAACAAGTTCGTGTTGCTGAAACGGAGAAGTTCCCACACGTTACATTCTTTATGAACGGTGGTATTCACGAGGAATTCCCTGGTGAAGAACGTATCCTAATCCCATCACCACAAGTTGAAACGTACGACTTAAAACCTGAAATGAGTGCATACGAAGTCGCTGACGCTTTAGTTGAACGAATTGAAGCAGACGCATACGATGCCGTTATCTTAAACTTTGCTAACCCTGATATGGTTGGACACTCTGGAATGTTAGAGCCAACAATCAAAGCAGTAGAAGCAACAGATGACAATTTAGGCCGTGTAGTAGATGCTATTTTAGCAAAAGATGGTTACGCAGTAATCTTTGCTGACCATGGTAATGCGGATACGGTAACGAACGACGATGGAACATCACATACAGCACATACAACTGTACCTGTTCCAGTAATCGTTACGAAAAAAGGGATAGAATTACGTACAGATGGTAAGTTAGCTGACGTAGCACCAACAATGCTAGATCTATTAGGATTAGAAAAACCTGAAGAAATGACAGGGGAAAGCCTAATTATCAAATAACCGTTTCAAGAACGGTAACATTTAATTTATAGTTACAAATAATAAAAAAACTTAATTTATAAGGAGAATTTAATAATGCCAAAAATTGTAGATATTAGAGGTCGCGAGATTTTAGACTCACGCGGTAACCCAACAGTAGAAGTAGACGTTTATACAGAATCAGGAGCTTTCGGTCGCGGTATGGTACCTTCAGGTGCTTCAACTGGTGAACACGAAGCTGTTGAACTACGTGATGGAGATAAAGACCGTTACTTAGGTAAAGGTGTTCTTAAAGCAGTAGAAAACATTAACACAGTAATTGCTGACGAAATCATCGGTATGGATGTTCGTGCACAAGAATCAATCGATAAAGCTTTAATCGAATTAGATGGTACTCCAAACAAAGGTAACTTAGGAGCTAATGCTGTCTTAGGTGTATCGATTGCAGTAGCTCAAGCAGCTGCACAATATTCAGGTCTACCTCTATACCAATATCTAGGTGGATTTAGCGCAACATTATTACCAACACCAATGATGAACATTGTAAACGGTGGATCGCACTCAAGCGCGCCAATCGCTTTCCAAGAGTTCATGATTTTACCAACTGGAGCTCCTTCATTTAAAGAAGCATTACGTTGGGGAACTGAAGTATTCCACGCATTACAATCAATCTTAAACGACCGTGGTTTAACAACTGCAGTTGGTGACGAAGGTGGATTCGCTCCTGAATTTGCAGGAACTGAAGACGCAATCGAAACAATCCTAGAAGCGATTGAAAAAGCTGGATTAAAACCAGGTGAAGATGTACACCTAGGATTTGATATCGCTGCTTCAGAATTCTATGAAGAAGGAGTTTACAACTACGCTAAGTTCGAAAGTGCAGATGCTCCTAAACGTACTGCAGCTGAGCAAATTGACTATCTAGAAGAGTTAGTTAACAAATACCCAATCTTATCTATTGAAGATGGTATGGACGAAAACGACTGGGACGGATGGAAAGAATTAACAGAACGTCTTGGTGACAAAGTTCAATTAGTTGGAGACGACTTATTTGTAACGAACACTGAAAAATTAGCTCAAGGTATCGAAACAGATACTTCAAACTCAATCCTAATCAAAGTTAACCAAATTGGTACACTTTCAGAAACATTTGCAGCGATTGACATGGCTAAGAAAGCTAACTTTACAAACGTAATTTCTCACCGTTCGGGAGAAACTGAAGACACAACAATTGCTGATATTGCAGTTGCTACAAACGCTGGTCAAATTAAAACTGGTTCAGCTTCACGTTCAGACCGTATGGCTAAATACAACCAATTATTAAGAATCGAAGAACAATTAGGAGAAACAGCTCGTTACGCAGGTATCGACGCATTCTACAACCTATAATTCTTACTAATGAACACATCAAACCCGCCTTTTCATAAGGTGGGTTTTTTTTATGTTCAACCCCCTTTTTGTGAAATGAACCCCCAACCCGCACTCGTAATATAGAAATTAACAGGTTATGGGTGTTAATTTAAATTTACATGACATCATTCGCTAACTATAGCTCAGTAAATGTAAGCAAAACGAATCTACTAACATTTCATGATGTAGAAATCTTTCCGGAGAAAATTTCGACCCTTTTAAGTAATCAAATGAACATTTTGCGTCGCGCAATGGCCCGAAGTACATCTAAAGTTCTATCTTCTACTTGAGTAGCTAAAACATGCGACACAACCGTCTATCTTTGTCGCAAGTTCTACAAACATGCGACACAGTCACCTATCTTTGTCGCGAGTTCCCTAAACATGCGACACAACCGTCTATCTTTGTCGCAAGTTCCGAAAATATCTTCGGATATACCTATTACTTACCTAAACTACACGATCGGTTCAGTCTGTGAGCATCTCTTTTGACTATAAGAGCGTTTATTTTTAAACTGTTGAAGAAGGTTAACGATAGATTCATACAATTGATCTAGGAAACTTGAGGTTCAAACTTTCAAAAAGGGGATAATTATTATGAGTAAAACACTAATGCAAAAACTAAAAATTGGAACTCTTGGATTACTGAGTGTTGGATTATTAGCGGCATGTAACACGACGGATGAATATGAGCAAGATCCTGACATGGGCCCGCCATCAGCAACTGAAGAACCAGCTGACGAAGATGTAGAAGATCTTCCAACAGACGGAGACGATGTAGAAGAAGATGCATCATAGTTTTACACTATTCACGCAACGTAACGCAATCGAATAGAGAATTGAAACCGTAGAGGAACAGTATTCGAACCCTCAAGTATCGACAAAACTATAAATGTAGAAAACTATCGCATAAAATAGACCGATTGAACAGGATTCGGTCGGTCATTTTCCTGGAAGCGAAGGAGAAAGAGAATATGACAAAGGCATTAATGAATAAAATCAAATTAGGCGCATTATCACTATCTGCGGTGGCATTACTCGCAGCGTGTGGGGATGACACGACGCCAGACGCACCAACAGTGGATGATCCAGTAGTAGAG
>CAMYQS010000048.1 GCA_947296835.1 uncultured Atopostipes sp. | reverse complement strand
ACCCATATGCTTAACTGCACCTTCAGATGCACCTAAAATTACTGGCGAGTTTTCCTCTTGTGATGCTTGTAAAATTGCTTGTGTCCACTCTAAGTTGTTAATGTTGAATTGACCTACAGCGTATTTTTCATCTAATGCTTTATTTAACATGTCTGTCATATTTACTAAACGACTCATTGTAAAGCCTCCTATATATATATTGAATTATTTTTCACATTTACATTATACCAAAAATTTCAAAAAAATCGAGTAGTTAAGAAACATTTTGCTTTAATTTCTGGTTTTTATTGAATATTTTTTAATTTATTAAGCAGATTTGCTTTTTATTGATTTTTGTATGCTATAGAATGCTCAATAAAAGCTTGAAATAATGGATGCGGACGGTTTGGACGTGATAAGAATTCTGGGTGGTATTGTACACCGATAAAGAATGGATGGTTTGGCAATTCAATTGACTCTACTAAACGCCCATCTTCTGATAATCCCGAAAGGACCATACCGTTTTCTTCTAGCATTTCAAAATAGTCTTGGTTGACTTCATAACGGTTACGGTGACGTTCTTCAATAACTTCTTGATTTCCGTAAATTTCAGCCGTTTTCGTTCCTGCTTGTAAGTGGCTTGGGTATAGACCTAGACGAAGTGTTCCGCCAATGTCTTCCACGCCTCTTTGGTCAGGGTGTAAATCAACTAGTTTATGTGTCAAGTCCGTATGGTGTTCTGTTGAACCAGCGTTTTCTAAACCAATCACGTTACGTGCATATTCGATCGTTGCTAATTGCATACCTAATGTTAAACCGAAGAATGGGACGTTTTTCGTACGTGCATATTCAATCGCAAGGATTTTCCCTTCGATTCCACGTGTTCCAAATCCACCAGGCACTAAGATTCCTGAAACATCGCTTAATTCTTCTTCGATGTTTTCTGCCGTTAATTCTTCTGAGTCGACCCATTTAATTTCAACATCTGTGTCAAATGGGAACCCTGCGTGTTTTAGCGCTTCGTTTGTTGAAAGGTACGCATCTGGTAATTCAACATACTTACCGACTAATGCAATTTTCAACGTGTCCTTAAGTGTTAACACATTTTGAACTAAAGCTTTCCATTCAGTCATTTCAGCTTCTGGTGCTTCAATGCCTAATTTCTCCGCTACAATTTGGTCTAACTTTTGGTCTTGTAGGGATAGTGGAATAGAATACAGTGTTTCTTGATCGACTGATTGAATCACTGAGTCGAACTCAACGTCTGTAAATGCTGCAATCTTTCTGCGTGTGTCATCATCTAGAGGCAATTCTGTACGTGTCACTAAAATATTCGGCTGAATCCCTAGTCCACGTAATTCTTTTACACTATGCTGAGTTGGTTTTGTTTTCATTTCACCAGCGGCTTTTAAGTAAGGTACAAGCGTCGCGTGAATGTAAAGGACGTTCTCTGAACCAACGTCTGTCTTCATCTGACGAATCGCTTCAAGGAATGGCAGTGATTCAATGTCCCCAACCGTTCCACCGATTTCAGTAATTACGATGTCTGAATTTGTTGTTTCAGCAGCGCGCATGATTTTGTCTTTAATCGCATCTGTGATGTGAGGAATAACTTGAACAGTTGCTCCTAAGTAGTCACCACGACGTTCTTTATTGATTACTTCTGAGTAAATCATCCCTGTTGTAATATCAGAGAAGCGGTTCAGTTTGTTATCGATAAAACGCTCGTAATGTCCTAAGTCTAAGTCTGTCTCTGCACCATCATCGGTTACGAAAACTTCCCCATGTTGGTATGGACTCATCGTTCCTGGATCCACGTTTACGTACGGATCACATTTCTGAATCGTTACATTTAAACCTCTATTTTTCAATAGACGTCCTAATGAAGCAGCTACAATCCCTTTTCCAATGGATGAAACAACCCCACCTGTAACAAAAATATATTTTGTCATAAAAAAGCCTCCTAAAAGATTTTCAGCGGTTAATAAAATAAGAAACTCCCTATCCCATAACGTAAGTATACGCGTAAATAGAATAGAGAGCTGTTTAAGTTTATTTTATGACTTAAATTCCGTATCCGAAATTCAAGTGCCCAATAAGTATGTTAACGACTTTTGGTGAAATGGTCAAGCTATTTTATTAAAAATCTTCATCCATGTCGTCATCCAATAATTCATCTTCATCAACGATCGCTAATTTGTCTAATTCGCCGTCTTCAATGTCATCACCATCAATGTCTTCTTGGAATTCGTCGATATTTTCTACCGTACCATCACCATCGATATCTACAAAGACGTCATCGTCTTTTTCTGTTTCTTCTTCTTCTTCCGGTTCATCTAATTCGTCTTCGAATACTTTTTCTAACGTTGGATCTTCGTATTCGTCGAATCCATCCGGACTGATTGTTGGGATGATATCTTCTTCGTCGTTTTCGTGTGTTAACACTTCGTTAATTGAGTCGATTGGGTACCAGTTACGTAAGCCCCATTTGTTCTCACCTAATGAAATGAATTCACCGTCTACGTTTAAGTCCGTGTAAAATTGTGGCATGCGTCTGTTCATTTCTTTTTCGTCGATTTCAATAAAATTCGCTACGGCAAGAACAATATCTTTAAAGTCCATTACTTCACCTTTTTGCTCTAGCACTGCTTTTGCGACACGAATCATTGAGATTTCATTTTTACGTTCGCCATCAAATTGTTTTAATTCCAATGTTTTCACCCTTTAATTCATCATTCTTGCTTTTTCCACATTATCTTGTCTATTCTACTCTATTACGTTGTGAAACGCAACCGCAATTGGTAAGTACCCAGTGGATAATCCTCTAAATAAAGCACATAATCAACTTCCACTTCACCAGCGAACGGCTGATCATTGTAGCCCATTTTTAATCGGTTTGTTTTTACACGTAATGGCATGACACCCGTTGGCGTTACATAATTCGTAAACGTATCGCGTTGGTCGTTAAATGTCATTCTTGTTTTATTGGCACCATGACGGGTGAGTTGTACCGTCCCATCCGGCTGCAATTTAATTAAATTAGAATGCGTTTCCCCAGCTTGTTCTTCCTCAAAACGGATATAATAATTCTCGTTCATGCGAACAATACGACCCATTTCATCAAAAGAGTGTTTGAACACTTCTTCTTCCTGCGCAATCGTCGTCTCTAAGATGATTCGAGCCGGCAAACCTTTTGTCAGTTTCTTATCTGTCATAATTCCTGTCTCCCTCCCGACTAACTTCTCCTCTATTTTATCATAAATATTTTACAATCGCAGAGGTAAACGGATTCTTAAGCCCGTTTTTTTGAAATGAAGACCCTTGGAGATGAAATCGCCTAGGATAGTCGCCTATCGAATATTGAATCAATATTTGCTACAATAAGGAAAGATTAAACAAGGAGATGCACGATGGATACAGAATCAACTCAATTACAATATAACGAAGGCTGTTTTGCGCTCTATGATGCTGAAACGATGCCTTATCCAAAAAATAATCATTTTTCCCATTTTGCTTTAACTGATGCGCTGATTACACGTGCGGGTGAAACAGGACAGCCAATGTTCCATTTTTGGCAGACTCCTCCGCTTGTTATTTTAGGTATGATGGATACGAAGTTAGGTCATTTTGACAAAGCTGTCCCAATGTTTGAGGACTACAACCACGATGTTATTATTCGAAACTCTGGCGGTCTCGGTGTGATTAGTGACCCTGGTGTTTTAAACGTCTCTCTCATATACCCTTCCAATAAAAAGCGCATTTCAATTGATAAAGCTTACGAATTGATGTTGCATTTTATTCGCGACACATTCTATCCCCATTTCACAAAGAAAGAGATCTTAGCTTTTGAAGTTTCAAACTCTTATTGCTTTGGGGATTACGACTTGAGTATTGATGGCCGCAAGATTGCGGGTGTGGCACAGCGTCGGATTAAGGAAGGCGTTGCTGTGATGCTGTACATTAGTGTGAATGGCGACCAGACGAAGCGTGCGGAGATGATGAAGGAATTTTATGCGCGAGGTTTGGATGGTTCGGAACCTGAAGGACGTTACCCTGAAATTATTCCAAGTGTGATGACTACGCTTGAAGAGGCTTATGAGACAAGTTTCACGGTACCTGAAGTGAAGCAGCTGATGCTTGAAAATTTTGATTGGTTCGAGGGCGACTATTCAAAGACTTTGGATGCGGATTATGATGAAGGTTTAGAGAAGATGCACCGTCGAAATGCGCGTGTGTTTGGTGATGACTTTTTAGAAGATTGATATATTTCAAGGAGGGATGCGGGATGAAACCTGTTCAATTTGAGAAAGCCGATCGACTGCCGACTGAGATTGTGTTTAAGGATCCGGTGCACGATCATATTCATGTGCGCCACCAATTGATTTTAGATTTAATTGATGCGAAGGAATTTCAGCGATTGCGTCGAATTAAGCAATTAGGTACGTCGCAATATACGTTTCACGGCGCGGAGCATTCGCGTTTTTCTCATTCACTGGGTGTGTATGAGTTAGCGCGAAAAATTTGTGACCATTTCTTACGAAATTATCCGGAAGACTGGGATGATTCTGAGCGTTTAGTGACACTGTGTGCGGCACTTTTACACGATATTGGTCACGGACCGTTTTCACATACGTTTGAGAAAATATTTAATACCGATCATGAAGATTTAACGACACAAATTATTTTAGACGAAGATACAGAAGTGAATCAGATTTTACGTCGGGTTTCACCGAGTTTCCCGAATGAAGTTGCGAGTGTCATTACGGGTGACTATCCGAATCCACAAGTCGTGCAACTGATTTCGAGTCAGATTGATGCGGATCGTATGGATTATTTACAGCGTGACGCTTACTATACAGGGGTAACGTATGGGAAGTTCGACTTGTCGCGTATTCTGCGAGTGATTCGTCCTTATAAAGACGGCATCGCTTTTCAATACCAAGGTATGCATGCGGTTGAGGATTACATTGTGCGTCGTTACCAGATGTACATGCAGGTTTATTTCCACCCAGTTTCTCGTGGGATGGAAGTGACGCTGGACCGTATGTTAACGCGAGCGCATGATTTATATCGTGAGAATAAATTAGCCCCCGTTATTCCGATGTTAGAACCATTTTTCAAAGATGACTATACGATTTATGATTACCTGGATTTAGATGACAGCGTGATTTTGTATGCCGTGTTGGCGTGGACAAAAAGTGAGGATCGCTATTTAAGTGAGTTGGCGCAGATGTTTCTCCATCGCCAGCCCCTGAAGTCGGTTGAATTTAATCGTGAAAAAGACGCAGAGACGGTAGCCCATTTACGTGATTTAGTGGATCAATTGTATTTTGACCAGAACTACTTCACGATGACAAACCGCTCATCGGATATTTCATATGATTATAAGCTGAAAGAAAAAGCGCCGATTTCACTCTTCTATCCAGATGGTGAAATTATCGATTTAAGTGAAGCGAGCCCGATTGTAGAAAGTTTAAGTGATAACTTACACGGTAACGATCGACTATATGTGCCACGTGAGTTGTTACGAAGAACACCGCCGGCGCAGCAAGACCTACCAATTTTTCAAGATATTTATGCGGAGTTTCGCAAGCACATTAAGAACGGTAAAATACTGTAGAAGATAATATGAATTTCAAAGGAGATAATGATGGTAAAATATGATTTAGTTGCGATTGATATTGATGGGACGCTAGTGAATAGCGTTCATGAAATCACCCCCGCTGTAGCGGATGCGGTAAAGCGTGTGGTGGATTCTGGTAGCCGCATTGTGCTATGTACTGGCCGCCCTTACCCTGGCGCAAAGGCTTATATGGAAGAACTTGGTTTAACGCAAGAAGGTGACTACATTATTAACTACCACGGCGCGCTGGTTCAACGAACGGATACGGGTAAAGTTGTGATTAACCATCAGTTAACGCATGATGAAATGATTGAATGGCACGAATTCGTTAAGAAGCATGATGTCAGTTTCCAAGCAATTCGTGAAGATGGCGTATTTTCAGAGGCAGTCGATTTCACGCCGACACAGTTAATTGAACCTTTTGTGAATACGATGATGTTACACATTCGCACGTTAGCGGATTTAGATCCTACATTGATGTATTCAAAATTCGTTATCCAAGATGAGGTGGCGTTAATCGATAAACTAGAGGATGCGATTCCTGCTGACTTAGCAAAACGTTACACGGTCATTCGTAGTATGGATAACTCAATTGAAGTTCTGAATAAAGATGCAAGTAAAGGTCGTACGTTAAAAGAGTTAGCCGATCATTTAGGGATTCCACGCGAACGTGTCATGGCGATTGGGGATTCTGGAAATGATATTGATATGGTTGATTATGCCGGTCTAGGTGTTGCAATGGGCAATGCTGTTCCAGCAGTATTAGACGGTGCCAATGTCGTCACGACAACAAACAATGAAGACGGTGTAGCTAAAGCCATTAACCGCTACTTTTTCGATTAATCATAATAGATACAAAAAAACCCGCTAGCAGTCATTGCTAACGGGTTCTTTATTTTATTTGAATTCGACTGCTATGCCAAAATGATCGCTAACTACCGGTTCTCTTTTACCATCAAAGACGACACGACATGATTGGATATCTCCTGAATAATCCGTAAAGACATAGTCAATACGTTTTTCGTCTATATGGCCTTCCCAACCGTCAATATCATTTAAAACAGTCGCTGATCCGATTTTTTCTTCAGCTTTAACATAAGCATCTAAAAGTTGTGGAGCTGTCTCTTGCATATAGTCATAGCCCTCTTCTTTAACAGCCGCTTCATTATTAAAGTCTCCCATTAAAAGGTGCACCTGATTACTCTCTACATCAATGTGACGAAGTGTTTCATCCCATTCATGCTTAAATAAAGGTTCCCCAGTTGGACTTAGCCACCATGAGTAGTGACATGAAAATACGACCCACTCTTGTTCAGCAAGCGCCATAGTCGCTTTTAGAACTCTTCTAGTGAAGTGATTAGAATAATCGGTGCTCTCCGATACTAGAATACTTTCCGAGGTGAAAGGAGTTTTAGATAAAATAGCTACCCCTTCATCATACTTATCATATCCTACATGGTTAGCTGTCCAGCTCCAATAATAGGTTTGTCCACGTTCTTTCAGTAAACCGATAAGCAAGGAAACAAAATTATCTTCTTTTATCGCAACAAAGTGACTCTCACCAGAAGGTTTGATAAACAAGTCATCTACTACTTCTTCTGCTTCCATGGTTTGATTAATTTCTTGTAGAGCAATGATGTGAAAATCTTCTTCCGCAATAAAATTAGCTATTTGTTCTAATTTCACTTCTGGATTTTCTTCCATCCATGAATGAGTATTCAAAGTTAAAACCTTCAATTCATTTCTCCTATCTAAAGTATCACTGTTTATTTAACTCTACCAATCACTGTTGAAGCCGTAACGTTTTCTGTTTGAGTTAATTCAACTGTTTGATTTTCAGTTAAGTTTGTAAAGACAACCATAATAGATGTATCTTTTCCAGCTTCTTCAACCGTCGCAAGGTTCATTTCAGCTAGTTTATCGCCAGCTTTAATTTCTTGGCCTTCATCTACAAAGATTTCGAAACCTTCACCTTTTAATTCTACAGTATCTATTCCCATATGAACGAGTACGTCAAGACCATTTTCCGTCTTAATTCCTATTGCATGTTTCGTTGGGAAAATGCTCGTAATTGTTCCGTCAACAGGAGAAACAACATCATTTACTGAAGGTTTAACAGCAAAACCGTCACCCATTATTTTTTGTGAAAATACGGCATCATCTACTTCCGTGATAGAAATAACTTGTCCGGTTGCGACAGTTTGAAGAACTGTTTCTGATCCATCTGTCTCAAAAGTTTTTTCTTCTGTTGTTTCTACTTCAGTATCTAGATTAAGTTTCGATGGTGGAATAGGCGCGTTAGAGTTCAGTACATCCATGATATCAGATTTTAGGACGTCGGCTTTTGGACCGTAAACAGCTTGTACGCCTTTATTTTTCTTAACCAGTCCCATAGCACCTGCTTTTTTCCAAGCGCGCTCGTCTCCGACTGAAGTTGTGTCATTAACAGAAACACGTAATCGAGTCATACATGCATCTACATCAGTAATATTATCTCTTCCACCTAATAGGTGAATAATATCATATACTTGCTGCGTTGCATCTACGGGTTCACCGTTTTCAGAATCGGATTCGCCACCTTCATAATTTCCATTACGGCCAGGTGTAGCATAATTGAATTTCTTAATTAAGAAGTTAGCAATAAAGTAAGTAAGGACTCCGAATAGAATCGTTACCCACACAAAGTTGATTAGATCCATTCCTAGACCTGCTCGAATAGCTAATGGCGTACGAGTGAGTAACTCGACATTTCCAAATGAGTGGACACGTAAGTTTACAAT